>CAUYYV010000141.1:0-8469 GCA_963577075.1 Phycisphaerae bacterium | reverse complement strand
AACGATCAGGCGGACGTGTTTATCACGCCCAACGGCGAGACGATTGATGCCGGGGACGGCCGTGTGCTGTTCCAGGGCACCGGGTCGCTCGAATGGTGTTCGCCCGTCGTGGCCGATGGCGTGCTGTATCAGATCGAGCGAGTCAGCAGCGCGACGAAGCTGCCAGAGAAGATCGGTGCAAGCGATAAGCCACGTGAGTTGTGGGTCTCACGTATCAAGCACGATCGGTACTATTCGTCGCCGCTGATTCACAACGGCTTGATTTACGCCGTCACGCGTGGCGAGGTTTTGACCGTGCTGGACGCTCGTAGCGGCGCGACGATCTACGAACGCCCGCTCGATCTGAAAGGTCCCAAACCTAACAGCGCTTACAGTTCGGTGGCGCTGGCAGGTCCATACATCTACATCGGCTCGCAATCCGGCATCACGCTGGTGATCAAACCCGGCCGTGAATACCGGGAGGTGGCGCGCAACCATCTCGAGCCCTATCGCAGCACACCGGTGTTCGTCGGCCGGCGCATGTATCTACGCGGCCTGAAGCACCTGTATTGCATTGAATCTACCAACAAGCGTTGATATTCACTTGAAAATATCACAGTCCGCACCGAGAAAGAGAGGATGGATTGCGGACAGCTTTAACGGGGTAACGACGGTTGGGCGGCCAGAACCGCCGCGAGGTTTGACCTGATCGCCTCGCCCGGCGGCGACCGCTACCACGGACCCGACGACAGCCTCGGCCTGGGCTACACCAACAGTATCGGCGCCTTCCGCGACGGCGGCGACGGTGACAACGCTTACGCAAACTTCGGCCTGTTTCTCGGCGAAGGCGGGCAAAACACCTTTCCCGTGCAGATAAAAGTACGTGCAGAACCGGTCGCACTGGTTGCAGAATCCCAAAGGCCCCGCCACGGGCATCGGCGTGTCGCGTTGAGCATCAAACGAAAGTGGGAAACCGGCGCCCGTGCAACACCAATAGACGGCAATATCGTTCACGTATCATCAGGCGAACCCCGTAGGGCACGCTGCCTGCGTACCCTCGTTCTCTTCGGGCGCTCCAGGAAGTTGCTGACGAGGCCAAGCGATCCTATAGGTATACTTCACCAGGAGCAGTCTTGATTTATTGTGATCTTCACATGCACTCGACGGCCTCGGACGGCACGGTTTCGCCGGGCGACCTGGCTGCGTTGGCGCGTGCGGCCGGGTTGGGTGCGATTGCGCTGACCGATCACGACACGACCGATGGTCTGCCGGCGTGCGCTGAGGCGTGCCAGCGCGAGTCGATCGCGTTTGTACCGGGCATAGAGGTGTCGGCCGATCCCGGGCTCGACGGCGACGACCGATCCCGCAAGGGCACACTGCACATTCTTGGCTTGTTCGTGCGTTACGATGATCCGTGGCTGGCCAAGATATGCCACCGGATGTGCACCGCGCGCAACAGCCGTAACCCTGCCATCGTCGAGAAGCTGCGTGGGCTGGGCGTCGACATCGAATACGAGCAGGTGCTCGAACTGGCGCGACGTCTGGATACGCAGGTCATCGGCAGGCCACACATTGCTCAGGTGCTCGTTGAGCGGGGCCAAGCCCGCGACATGACAGACGCATTTGACAGGTATCTGCGCCAAGGCGCCGCGGCCTACGTGCGTCGCGATCGGCTCGCCGCGGTCGACGCCATCGGCGCCATCCACCATGCCGGCGGGCTGGCGATACTTGCCCACCCCGTGCAACTGGGCATCCGTGATCCGCAACAATTCGAAATGTTTGTCCTGCGGCTCGTTGAACTCGGGCTCGACGGGCTCGAGACCCTCCACAGCGACCATACACCTAACGACGTGCAACGCTTCGAGGCGATCGCCGCGCGAAATAAGATGCTAAGCTCCGGTGGCAGCGACTTTCACGGGTTGCGAAAGGACGTCTGCCTCAACGGCCAACGTGTCCCTATCGATGTGTACCATCGCCTGCGCGACGCGTACACCACTTAGCCTTGCCAATATGGCGGGGTTGAGATATAGACACGCCAACACTTAAAAAAGCCGTCGACATGATCAACGGCCACCTTGGTCGCAATCACCAAGCTCGAAAGTCCCACGCCCAAACGACGCCTAGTCGCCTCCACGCACTGGGCGTCGAGATCAGGAAATTGCCCTCGTGTGTCCCCGATGCTCATCGCAGGGCATATCATCCATGACGATGTGACGCTGTACAATTAACAGGAGCGTCTGTAACAGGTATTGCACGGTCAATTGTCGACGTTCTATCAACATTGTTATGTGAATCCATCATTATCAAACGAATCGAATCGTTGCCCCGGACGATGCCCATATTTGTGATTCAATGTAAGGGAATTTGGAGGATGCAGAACATTTCACTGGCGGATATACAGAAGGAAGTGAAGACGCTTCAAATAGCGGAGCGATTCTTCGACTCTGTTGTTATGTTTGCACTGTCCGAGGTCGGTGTATTTGCAGCGCTGGCCGACGGTCCAAAGACATTCGATCGGTTGCAAGCCGAGGTTGGCGGAAACGTCGAATCGCTCCGGGCGACCCTTGACGCCGCGGTAGCATTGAATGTGTTGTCCCGGATCGATGGACGATATTGTGCCGACGAAGACCTGCTGGATTGCCTGGGCCGAACCGAATCACCGGCCTACGTGGGCGAATGGATCGCGTTTCTGCACGCGTTGGCCGGGCCTTTGTTCAAGCTGGACGAAGCGATTCGTGACGGGAGCACGCCCGGCGCGTTGTTCGCGAAGATGGGCGGTGATGATCTGCCTGCCAAGCGTAGAACGCAGGCGATGGACGCATATGCCCGCACGCGGGGCATCGAAATCGCCGAACGCCTGGATTTTGCGCCGACGCGTCGCCTGCTGGATCTTGCCTGTGGCTCCGGCACGTATTCGCTGGCAATCGTTGCGCGACACCCGCACGTCCGTGCCACCCTGCTGGACCTTCCGGATGCCATTGCCGTGGCCCGCCCGATTGTGGAGCGGCATGGTATGACCGACCGTGTCGAGTTCGTCGCTGGGGATGCGATGAAATACCAGGCGAGCAAACCGTTTGACACGGTGCTCGTTTCCAACATGTTGCACATGATTGGGCCGGCAGCATCTCGTAAGCTTATGAAGCACTGCCTTGAGCTGGTCGAACCCGGTGGACGATTAATCGTGCAGGCTCAGTATCTCAATGACGATCGGACATCGCCGCGTTGGGCCACGCTGCTGAGCTTGATTCAGCGGGTGGGCACGCCCGACGGGCGCAATCACGCCATCGGCGAGACGACCGAATGGATGCAGCAGGCCGGATTCATGGACATCCGGCACCACCGGCTCTCGGCATGGAACGTGTGCAGTTGTTTGATTGGCCGGAAGCCGGCGTGAGAATTCGATACGGGTGATTCATGCCGGGATGATGGTTCGTAGTGATAGGTGGAGTCGCGTGATTGATGATTGACAGTTGTGGCTTGCACCACCTGCTCGATGCATCAGCGCAACGCTGGCCCGACCGGGTGGCGATCGAAGACAGCGAAGGTGGCCGGATCACCTATCGTGATCTGTTATCGCTAAGCGATCGTGTGTGCGATCGGCTGGTGCAGATGGGCGTTACCCGTGGCGATCGCGTGGGTATCCATATCTCCAAATCGATCGACGCCCTGGCGGCGATTTTCGGCACGCTCAAGGCCGGCGGAGTTTATGTGCCGGTCGATCCGACTGCTCCGCCCCGGCGAAATGCCTATATATTCGGCGACTGCTCGGTTCGTGCAGCGATCGTCGAGCGGCAGATTGCCGATGCGTTGCGAACCGAGATGGCGCAACTCGGCGCCGATCCGATTATGCTTCTTATTGGACGACCGAGCGACGGCACAGCGCTCGATGCCGTCCTGCAACAACAGCAAGAGATCAAACCGGCCGCCACGTGTGATACGGCCACGACCGCTTCTGACGACCTGGCATACATCCTTTATACCTCCGGATCAACCGGCAATCCCAAAGGCGTGATGCTCAGCCATCTCAATGCGTTGAGTTTTATCGACTGGTGCACGCAGGTGATCGATCCGACCGAGTATGACCGCTTCAGCTCACACGCACCGTTCCACTTCGATCTTTCGATTCTCGATATTTACGTGGCCCTGAAACACGGCGCGACGTTGGTGCTGGTCGGCCATCAGCTTGGCAAGGATCCCATCCTGCTGGCGTCGGAGATTGCCGAGAAACGCATCAGCGTCTGGTACTCGACGCCATCAATCCTGGGACTGCTGGTTCAGTACGGCGACTTGTCGCAGCACAACTATTCAGCGTTGCGGATGATTTTGTTTGCGGGCGAGGTCTTTCCGATCAAGCACCTGCGTACCTTGCGCCGACAGATCCCGCATCCACGCTACCTTAACCTGTACGGCCCGACTGAAACCAACGTCTGCACATTTTACGAGGTGAAAGCCCCTGTTGACGATGATCGCGCCGAACCATATCCGATCGGCAAGGTGTGCTCACACCTGCGATCGCGGGTCATCGACGACAAGGGCAACGAACTCGGTCCGACTGAAGAGGGCGAATTGTGCATCCATGGACCGGCGGTGGCTCGGGGCTACTGGAACCTTTGTAAGCAGACCGAGGCCGCGTTCATCGCGGGTCCCGGGGCAACCAAATGGTACCGCACGGGCGATATGGTGGTCACGGACGACAATGGTGACTTCCTGTTTCGCGGTCGACATGACCGGATGGTGAAAAAGCGAGGTTATCGCGTCGAACTGGGCGAGATCGAAGCGTGCCTGTACAGTCATCCGATGGTCAGCCAGGCGGCGGTCGTGGCGCTGCCTGGCGAGGACGGCATCAGGATCAAGGCGTTCGTCAGCCTGCACGATGGTGAGCGGTTGTCTATAATTGCTGTAAAAAGTTATTGCGCCAGGCGCCTGCCGGTATACATGGTGCCGGACCTGTTTTCGTTTGAGCAATCCCTGCCTACGACGTCGACGGACAAGGTGGATTATCAGCAGCTGCTGCACAGAGGATAACAAGGTTGAGCATGGGCGGGCCGCAGAACCAGCAGAGGCAATGATGATGGCAGCCGAGTCCGCGACAGATGTCATCATCATCGGGGGTGGTCCCGCAGGGTCTGCGCTGGGTTGCTATCTCTCGAAAGCCGGAATAGGCAACACAATCATCGAAAGCGCCATTCATCCGAGGCAGCACGTCGGTGAATCGCTGGTCACGTCAACGACACGGGTGTTCAAAGATCTCGACTTCCTGCGGGTGATGGAGGGCGAGGGGTTTGTGCACAAGTACGGCGCCGCATGGCACGCCCCGGGCCGGGCCGCCGAGTTCTCGATACAGTTTCGAGAGTTTCCCCAGAAGGGCGTCGATCAGGAATACACCTATCACGTCGACCGATCAAAGTTTGATCTGCTCCTGCTCAAGCACGCCGCGGAAATGGGCAGCAAGGTCTACCAGGGCGTATCGGTGCGCAAGGTGCTCCTCGATGGCAATCATGCGTGCGGCGTGCAGATTGAGGTCGCGGGCCAGATGATCGATGTGCCGGCCAAAGTCGTTGTTGACGCCAGTGGAAGAAGGACGATGCTCGGCAGACAACTGGGCATCAAGAAGAACGATCCGATCTTCAACCAGTTTGCGGTGCACGCCTGGTATGAGAACGTGGACCGAGGTAAGGGCGAGTCGGCCGATTACATCCACATTTATTTCCTGCCGATCAAGCGCGGTTGGGTCTGGCAAATTCCAATCTCACCAGAGATCACGTCGATTGGGGTCGTCGCGGAGCACGATGAGTTTCGCAACTCCAAGCTCGACCAGGAGGCGTGGTTTTCCTCGCATCTGGATGGGACGCCCGACCTCGCCCTCGCCATGAAGTCGGCGCGCAGGATCAACGATTTCAAGGCCGAGGGCGATTACAGTTACAGCATGGAGCGATTCTGCGGCGACGGATGGCTGATGGTGGGTGATGCGGCCCGGTTCGTCGATCCGATCTTTTCATCAGGTGTCAGCGTTGCGCTGACAAGCGCCAAGTTTGCCAGCGAGTGTATTATTGACGGATTCGAGACCGATGATTTAAGCGAAGCGCAGTTCAAGCCATACGAGCGGAAGCTGCGTTGTGGTGTTGAAGTGTGGTACGAGTTCATACGGCTTTATTACAAGCTGATGCCATTGTTTACTTATTTTATCCAGTCCAAGGAGCATCGTCTTCAGGTGCTCGAGTTGCTCCAGGGCGAGGTGTACGAACGGAAAGAGGTTCCCGTGTTGAACGAGATGCGCAAGTTTATCCGTGAGGTCGAGCAGTCACCCAGTTCGAATCTGCTCAAGCGGAGCCTCAGCGACATACCCATTAACTGATCAGCGTTGGCGCCACCGGATAGGTGGGCGGTCCTGGAGTCGGTTTTAGTGGATTTTGACTGGTCACAAGAGCAGCGTGAGTTTCGCGACGAAGTGGTACGCTTCGCGACGACGCAACTCAATGACAACCTGATCGAGAACGATCGCCAGAGCGTGTTCAACCACGATGGTTGGAAAAAATGCGCCGAGTTCGGCGTGCAGGGCCTGCCCGTGCCCGAAGAATATGGCGGCCTGGGCTGCGATGCCCTGACCACCGTCGGCGTGCTCGAACAGCTCGGCTATGCCTGCCGCGACAACGGGCTTATATTCTCGATCAATGCGCATTTGTGGACCGTCGCGATGCCGCTGGTCGCCTTTGGTACGGAGCAGCAGAAGCAGAGGTACCTGCCCGGGTTGTGCGGCGGCCGGTTGATCGGTGGCAACGCCATGACCGAGCCGGACTCCGGCTCCGACGCCTACAGCCTGCGCACCACCGCGCAGAAGCGCGGCGGCCGGTATCTGCTCAGCGGCAGCAAGACCTACGTGACCAATGGCCCGATGGCCGACGTGCTCGTCGTGTTTGCCACGGTCGACCCGGCCAAGGGTCCCCAGGGCGTCACGGCATTTCTCGTGGAAAAAGACGCGCCGGGCCTGACCGTCGGACGCAAACTCGACAAGATGGGCCTGCGCACTGCGCCCATGGCCGAGTTGTTTTTAGACAAATGTGAGACGCCCGAGCAGAATCGCCTAGGCGAGGAGGGTGCGGGGTCGGCGTTGTTCACGCACGCCATGAACTGGGAGCGTGGCTGCATTTTGGCCAGCGCCGTGGGGTCGATGCAGCGCTTGCTGGAAATCTGCATTCGTTACGCGAAAGAGCGAAAACAGTTCGGTCAGCCGATCGGAAAGTTTCAACTTGTTGCTGACAAGATCGTGAATATGAAGATACGCGTCGAGACGGCCCGCCACATGCTGTACCACGGCGCGTGGCTGCGCGGCGGCGGCAAGACAGCGGTCATGGAGGCGGCTATGACCAAGCTTCATATCGCCGAATCATGGGTCCGGTCCTGCGAGGATGCGATTCAGATTCACGGCGGGTACGGATACTTGACCGAGCATGAACTCGAGCGCGAGCTGCGCGATGCCATTGGCAGCCGTATTTATTCGGGCACCAGTGAGATCCAACGCACCATCATCGCGGCGCTGCTCGGGTTGTAACCGTTTAGTCATAGGTGACAGCCGGCATGAAGATTCTGGTTGCGTTTAAGGCCGTATCCGATCCGGACGGGTGGGCGCCCGGTGTGCCCGCTTCGGACGCTACGCGTATCATCAACCCCTTTGATGCGATTGCCATTGAGGAAGCGATGCGATTCCGCGAGCGCGGCGACGCCTCGTCGGTGGTCGCCGTTACGATCGGCGCACCGCGAGTCGAGGAGCAGGTCCGCACGTCGATGGCGATGGGGGTCGATCGTGCCGTGCGCATCGACGATGACCGACCAATCGATCCCTACGTCGTGTCTCGGCTGCTCGCGGCAATGGTCGGTCGTGAGCAACCAGCCATCGTGCTGATGGGGAAGCAGGCGATCGACGATGACTCAAGCCAGACGGGTCAGATGCTGGCTGCGCTGTTGGGTTGGCCGCAGGCGACGTTCGTGTCGAAGATCGAACTTGGCGAAAATAGAAGTCATGCTCATTGCACACGGGAGACCGACGCGGGTCTTGAGGTTGTGTCCGTGCGGTTGCCGGCGGTGATCACGACGGACCTTCGGCTCAATGAGCCGCGGTACGTGTCACTGGCCGGCTTGATCAGGGCGCGGCGCAAGCCAATAGAATGTTTGACGTGTGACGACCTTGGCGTCGATGTCCAGCCCATGACCACTTTGTTGTCAACCGAACCGTTGGCGGCGCGACCGCCGGGCACGATGGTTGATTCTGTCGAGCAGTTAATGAGCAAGTTGTGCGACGAGGTGAATGTGCTGTAGCCGGCCATGACGCAAACGTTAGTCCTTGTCGAACACGAGAGCGGACGGGTCAGAGGTCCATCGCTGCACGCCATCACGGCGGCGGCGCAGATGGCGGGTGAGACAGCCCTGGTGGTCCTCGGTAGTGATTTGGGGACGATCGCGTCGCCGTTGCGGGGATTGGGAGCATCGAAAGTG
>CAUYYV010000140.1:0-8469 GCA_963577075.1 Phycisphaerae bacterium | reverse complement strand
GATCCGGCTCATGCACCGGATGATCTGCCTGGAGGGGGGGTCGTGCCACGGCGACATCATGGAGCGCGCGATCTACAACGCCTTGTTTGCCGCGCAGTCTCCCGACGGGCGGCGCTTGCGCTACTTCACTCCCTTTGAAGGGAGTCGCGATTATTTTGATGGCGACACTTATTGCTGCCCCAATAATTTCAGGCGGATCGTCTCCGAGTTGCCGCAGATGGTTTACTATCGTTTTGACGGCGGCCTGGCGGTCAACCTGTACACGACATCGAAGGCGACGGTCCAAGTGGGAGATGGATTGGTGGCGGCGGTGAAACAGGAGACGGACTACCCCAATTCGGGTCGTGTCGCAATCGAGCTGTGCCTGCCGGAGCCAGCGCGCTTCGAGGTCCGGCTTCGCATCCCCGCGTGGTGCCGGGGCGCCGCCGTCACGGTCGACGGCGAGCCGATCAACAGCGCGATCAAGCCCGGCCGGTTTCTAGCCATTGAACGTGATTGGCAACGCGAAACCATGATCGAACTCGACCTGCCGATGTCGTGGCGCCTGATCCGCGGCCGCCGCCTACAGGCCGGGCGCGTTGCGGTGATGCGCGGCCCCGTGGTATTCTGCTGCCACGAACCCGCGGATGGTGCGTTGACGCTCGACCCGGCAACACTCGACGGCCCGACGGCAGGCCACGCAATACGCCCCGACGGCATGGTTGCCCTCGCATCGACAAGGCGCGGCAACACGGCCGACGAAAAGCAACTTGTGCTTACCGAGTTTGCCGACCCGGACGGACGCACCACTTATTTCAACCTGCTCGACCTCGACGCGGCCGAGGACGACGAGCTGAAGCATGCGGATGCCAATCCATAGACATTTCGACGAGCTGCCGATCACCTGCACCGAGCCGGCCGGCTGGCTACGCGCATATCTCGAGACGCAGCGTCGCGGGCTGACCGGGCACCTGGAGGTCGCCGGCCCGCCGTTTCATACCAAAGGGTGGGCCGGTCGAAAGATCGTTCCCCGCGGCGACGAAGGGGATTGGGGCGCTTACGAGCAGTACGGGTACTGGATTGACGGGATGATCCGGTGCGGCCATCTGCTGGGCGATGATTTTCTGATCTCCAAAGCCAAGCGGAACATCGACTATGTACTCGAGCACGCGGACGCGGACGGTTATCTGGGGCCAGCGTCCCTGAAAGAGTACGGAAAGCACCAGCGCTGGCCTCACACGGTGTTCTTCCGCGCCTTGATGGCGCACCATGGCGTGACCTGCGACTCCCGAATCGTCGATGCGTTGAAGAAGCATTACCTGTCCAATACGTGCCCTCATTTCGGGTTCCGAGACGTCTGCAACATCGAGATCATGCTCTGGGTCTATGAAAAGACCGGCGACAAGCGCCTGCTGAACTACGCCGCCAAGACCTACGCCGACTATGTCCACATCGAAATCGGCCTCAAAGCCGCCGCGGCGGCCACCCTGCTGCGCGGGGGCGACACCATCCCTGATGGCATGTTGTCCAACAAAAGAGGTCAAATGCACGGGGGCACCTACAACGAAATATGCAAGCTCCCCGCGCTGCTCTACGTGTATACGGGCCGGAAGAAATACCTCGACGCCACGGTAAATGCCTTCCGCAAAATTGACCGGTACCACATGTTGATCGACGGCGTGTGCAGCTCGACCGAGGCGCTGCGTGGCAAGGACCCGCTCGACAGCCACGAGACCTGTGACATTGCCGACTACACCTGGAGCGTCGGCTATCTGCTGGCGATCACCGGGGACGCCCGCCACGCCGACCGGATCGAGCGCGCCTGCGTCAACGCGGCCCCCGGCGCGGTCACCAGTGACTTTAGAGCGGTGCAGTATTTTTCTTGCCCCAATCAAGTAGTCGCAGACCGCAACTCGAATCACAATCTGTGCTCTTTCGGCGACGAGCGAATGTCCTACCGACCCCAGCCGAAGACCGGATGCTGCCCCGCCGAGGCAACCCGGATCATGCCGAACTTCGCCGCCAGGATGTGGTTGTCCGACCGACGCGGAGGAATCGTCGCGGCGTTGTACGGGCCCAGCCGGGTGACGGCATGCCTGGGCAAAAGCCGTCAGCAAGTCACCGTTGTCGAGGAGACGAACTATCCGTTTGCCGAGCGGATCGACTTTGCGATTCGCACCGACAAGCCGGTCGACTTTACCCTGACGTTGCGGATTCCCGGCTGGTGTCGAAACGCGCAGATACTGATCAACGACTCTCCCCATCGCGTTCGGTTAAAGCCCGCAACCTTCGTAAGAATCAGGCGGACATTTCGGCAAAACGACCGGGTCGTGCTGCTCCTGCCCATGGTGGTGAAGCTCAGCCGTTGGCCCAAGGGCGGTATCGGCATCGAGCGCGGGCCGCTGGTTTTCGCCTTGCCTGTCAAGGCAGACCGGCAAGTCGATCAATCTGATCCGAATCAGACGATGCAATTTCCCGCGTGGAATCTCTATCCCGCCAGTGCTTGGAATTACGCACTGGCGCTGGACCCGCAAAACCTGGATGACCAAATCGAAGTTGTTCATCACCCCGCTCAACTTAATCCATGGAGCGTCGACACCGCGCCGATCGAGCTGCGCGTGCCCGCTCGGCGGGTGCGCCAGTGGAAGATCATCAAGAGAAAGACCATCGATTCGCGCGTGGGTGGAGGCGTCACCGAAAAGGTTCGGGGCAATTTTGCATTCACGCCGCCGCTTCCCGACCCCCGCACCTTGGCCGGGCGGCTCGCCAAAAAGATCGAGACTATTTCCCTTGTGCCGTACGGCTGCACAAAACTTCGGATCACGATCTTCCCGGACAGCACAATGAAACCGTCGCGACAGCCATGACCCCCTGCTGACACGCCCTCAATCCGCTGCTTCTTCAGTCCCTCGGCCGCTTCTCCATGAAAACAATCCTGCCTGCCCCGTTTACCCTGTCAGGAACCGGATGGTCAACCCGACCCGCCGCGTTGAAAGGGGTAAAGAGAACCGAGTTGCAGTAATTGCGTCAACTCCTCCAGCGCGGCGCGGCTTTGGTCGAGTAGGGCCGGGTCGGACAGGTCGGCCGGCGCCAGTTCGTCCCGGTAGTGCTTCTCGACCCAGCCGACAAGGCAGGCATGCAGATCATCGGTAAGCAGCACGGGCTGATGGATTCTCTTCAACTGGTCGTCTGTCAACACGACGCGCAGGCGCAGGCAGGCGGGTCCCCCGCCGTTTTGCATGCTCTGGCGGGTATCCACGTACACCACGCGGGCGATCGGGTTGCCGCCCGCGACGATCTCGTCGAGCACGCGACTGGCGGCCACGCTCTGCTCGCATTCGGCAGGACACACCAGCACCATCTCGTTGCCGGCCGTGCTGACAAGCTGGCTGTTGAACAGGTAGGTGCGCACCGCCTCTTCGACGGTCAGCTGATCGGCGGTAATTTCGATAGCGATCAGTTCGGTATCACAATGGTCCGCCAGTGCGCCGTGAAGCCGGTCGATCACGGCGTCGCTTTTGGCGAACGCGAGCGCATGGTACAGCAGCACATGGCGGTGGCCTACGGCAATAACGTCATTGTGAAACACGCCGGCATCGATCGCGGCCGGCTGCTGCCGGGCGAGAAACGTGCGGTTCGGATCGAGCCTGTGCAACCGCGCGACCGTCCGCGAAGCCGCCCGTTTCTGGCGGCGTGGAAATCGCCCCTCCGAGTCGCCATACACGAAAAGCTCGATCCCGGCCTCGCCTTGTTGTGCGCACAATCGCGTGTGATTGGCGGCGCCCTCATCACCCATTTGCGGCGCCGCGGGCAACGGGTCGTGGTGGGCAAACACGGCGTCATCATTGAAGATCGTGCGCAGCACATGCGCGGTCATCGGCACTTCAAGCGATCGGTGCAGGTGATGCGCCAGGTTCGCGGCGGTGAAATGGGCAAGGCCGTCGGCGCAATCAGCGCTGGGCGAGACGGTGGCGGCGTTGGCGGCCCACATGCTCGACGCGCTCGCGCACGCAGCCAACAGGCCGGGCGCTTCGCGCGCCGCGGCGGCTAGCACGTCGGCATCGCCGCCGGCAAACCCCAGCCGACGCAGTGCCCCAACGTCCGGGCGGTCGTGCGGCGGCAGCACCGCCTGCTTCACGCCCAGGTCTGCCAGTTGTTTCATCTTGGCCAGGCCCTGAAGGGCCGCGGCCTTCGGATGCGAGACTCGTCCGACGTTTTCACCCGCCGCGATGTTACCCAGCGCCAGGCCCGCGTAGTTGTGCGTCGGGCCGACTAGGCCGTCGAAATTCACCTCGTATGCTTGCGTGCTCATGGCTCGATGCCGGGCGTGCGCCTCTCGGGCAGTGCGAGCCGATCGCACTCGATCGACGCAACGGGGTACGCGCAATAATCGGCCGCGTAATATCCTGTCGGACGGTGGTTGCCACTGTCATCGGCACCGCCGAACGGCAGAAGGCTGCTCGCGCCGGTCGTCGGCCGGTTCCAGTTGATCAGCCCGGCTCGCACATGCTGGACAAACCGTTCGTAGTGGGCCCTGCTGTCGCTCAGCAGCGCGGCGACGAGCCCGAATCGGGTCTTGTTCGCCTCGTCGAGGGCGGCGTCATAATCGGCGACACGGATCACCATCAACAGTGGGCCGAAGATCTCGCGATCGGCGCGGTCGCCAATGCTCGTCACGTCGATCAGCCCGGGGCCGAGCATGGCCCGACGATCCCCGACCTGCTTGCACTCGACGAGGATCTTGCCGCCGCGATCGGCCAGGTCGCGTTGCGCCGCGAGTACAGCATCGGCGGCCTCGTCACTGATCAGCGGCCCGCTGAACGGTTGCGGGTCGAGCGTGTACGGCCCCACACGGACGCGTTGCGTCGCATCCGCCAACCGATCGATAAACGCATCGCCTGCGCCGCCGTGCGGCACGATCAATCGGCGGGCACAGGTGCACCGCTGTCCCGCGGTGATGAAAGCGGACTGAATCGCAAGGTACACCGCGGCGTCAAGGTCGGCCGCGTCATGGACCACCAGCGGGTTGTTGCCTCCCAGTTCGAGCGCCACGATCGTGCCGGGCCGGCTGGCCAGCGCCCTCTGCAATGCGATGCCCGCCGCATAACCACCGGTGAAATAGACGCCGTTGATGTCCTCATGTTGCGCCAGGTTCTCTCCCGTGTCGCGCCCGCCCTGCAGCAGGTTCAGCACGCCGTCCGGCAGGTTCGCCGATTGCCACAGTTCCACCGTCTTCTGCGCCACCAGGGGCGCCTTTTCACTCGGCTTGAACACCGCCGTGTTGCCCGCCAGCAGCGCCGGCACGAGGTGGCCGTTGGGTACATGCCCGGGAAAGTTAAACGGTCCGAACACCGCGACGACCCCGTGCGGCTTGAACCGCGTCACGCCGGCGGCGCCGGCAAGGCTGCGCTTCGGGGCGCTGCGCCGCTCGAGGTACGCTTCGATCGATATCTCGATCTTACCGACCATCGCGTCGACCTCGCCCTGCGCATCCCAGAGGGGCTTGCCCGTTTCGCGGCTGATCATCTCGGCCAACGTGCCACGATTCGAGTCGAGCCGCTCGGCAAAAGCGCGCATCACTTTGGTGCGATGCTCGAGGCTCGTCGCCGACCAGGCCTCGAACGCTCGCCGCGCAGCGAGCGCGGCGCTATTGATGTCGTCGGGTGCCGCGCTCCGGCCCGACCAGACACGCGCACCGGTTGCCGGGTCGAGCGACTCGAACGCCGGGCCGGTGCCGTTGACCCATTGACCGTCAATCAGATGGCCGAGGCAGGTCATCAATCGGTGTCCTTGTCCGGCCTCGGTGGCCGCAGCGTCACGTATCGCACCGAATCGCCGGGGCCGACGCCTAGCGCCGCCGCGGCGTCACGGTGTATTCGTACGCTGTCCGGCGAGAGGACATCCACCGCCGCAGCGCAAGCGCGAAAATCGCGGTTGACCGTTGCGATGAGATGATCCGCCGGGCCCGGCGAGTTGCCTGTCACTGCCTCGACACGGCTGCGCACGCTTTGCCGTACCGCCCGAATCTCATCGCGATCACAGCGCAGGATCGGGCCGGCCTCGAAAATATCCACCATCCCGCTGAGCGTAAACCCCTCGCTTTCGAGCATTGTTCGCGCCGGGGCCGTACTGAGATGAACCTTGCCGATGACTTGCTGCGCTTCAGCGGGTAGCAGGGGCACGTAGATCGGGTGTTTGGGCATCAGGTCGGCGATGAAACGCTTGTTGATCACGCTCAGGTAGTCGGCACTGGGAAAGGCGATCTCGAAAAAGTGTTTGCCCAGCGCATTCCAGAACGGTGAGTGGCCCATCTCGTCGATTACGCCGCGCATCTCGGCGATCACGTTCGCATCGAAGTGATCGCGGTTCTCCGCCATGAACAGGAACCGCGACAGCGACAGCGCCCGGCCCGCGCCGCCGCGGCGGTACTGCGGCAACAGAAACAAGCTGCCGATCTCACACGGGCCATCGTGATCCTCGACCAGGTGCAGCGTCGGCACTTCCTTGTGAACGTTGAGCATGTCGGAGTGGTGAACCGAGGTCTCTATCCGGTAGGCATAGAATGGCTCGAACCCGCCGACTTTGGATACGATTCCGCTAGTCCCGATCACGCGGGTGCTTTGCGTGTCTTCCATCACGAAAAGATAACTCTCGCCCCGCGGTTTTTGATCGATCTTATCCAGGGCGCGCAGTGACTCGTCGATCCGGCCACTCAGGTGTTCGCGGTTCTGCGGCAGCGTGGTCAACCCGAACGTCGTCGACCCCGCCAGTTCGAGCAGGGCGTCAAGATCGTCGCGTTGCACGGGTCGGATCACCAGCATCAATCGTACCCCCGCATGCACCGATTTGACCCGTCATGGCAGCGAACAGGCGTTTGGCGTAGCACGCCCCGAGCAGTTTGCCCGGTATCAAGCCTTGCGGTGATTCGTGCCGTTCTCACGACTGGCGCTCCTCGATGTCCAACTCGACGACGACGCGTTCCATGATGGCCATGACCCGGTCGATCTGCTCGTCACTGATCGCCGCGATCGGGGGCAGCAGTCGCAGTCGTGTCGGGCTGCCGCCGGTGATAAACGCGATCACGCCGGCGTCAAACAACGCGTGCACCAGCAGGTTTGCCTTCTTGGCGGCCCCGCCAAACGGTGTAAACGCGATCATGCCGCCGATGCCGAACGGCCCGGCGACCCGCTCCGGGTGGCGCTGTGCGATCGATGCGAGGTGCCCGACAAATCGCCGGTGGATCGCGGCGATACGGCCGTCAGCGCCGAAGTAGTCGCCGTCGATCAACTCGCGCAGCACGGCTGTCGCGGCAAAAATTGAGGACGTTGCCCCGGTAAATGTCTGGCTGACCAGCCCGGGTTGCGGGCAATACGAATCTTTAAACAGCGTAGCGCATACCTGCGTGATCTTGCCCACCGTCACCACGTCCACAAACTCATCGAGCCCAAAGTGTTGAAATGCCAATGGTTGCGTGGTTCGTCCAAATGTCTGCACCTCATCGATGAAGACGGCCAGTCCGTGTTGCCTGCACTGGCGCATCAGCGCGGCGAAAAAATCGTGGTCGCCCGGGTAATATCCGCCCTCGCCCAGTACCAGTTCGAAGCACATCGCCGCGTGCTGCTGCCGATGTCTTGCCAGGTGATTTTGCAGCACATCCACTGCGCGGCGAGTGCTTTGGGCGGGATGATCGGCATCGAAAAACGGGACATAATCGACGTCAATGGTTGAGGGCAGACCCTCGCGATATGCGGGCTTGTCGGTGATCTGTGACAGGGTTGTCGTGCGACCGGAAAAACATCGCTCGAACGCGATAAGCCTTGCGGCGGGGTTATGCTTCTGAAAGATCATTTTCAAGGCATTTTCGTTGGCCATCGCACCGCTGGTCGTCAAAAAGCAGTGTGCAAAGTTGGCGCCGCCCTGGTTGACCGTGTCGAGAAGCAGTTTCGTCAGCGCCACCGACTCGCGATTCTGCTGCAGGTTGCCTTGCATGACGGTGTTGCGGATCGCCGCGTCAAACGAAGCGTCGAGCAGGGCGGGGTGGCCGTGGCCCAGTCCGTGTACGCCGATGCCGGTGATCATGTCATATTTGACGCTGCCGTCGCCCAACTCGACCAGCGGCCCGTGTCCGAGTCCACTGCCCAGGTAGTCGAAAAAAAGCTTGCCGCCGCGCATCTCGCCAAACTTCTCGATCGCCTTCAGGTAGTCCGCCCGCGTCCCGCGTAACGGCGGGCGAACACCGTCAATCCGTCGTTGATAGTCCGCCCGCGATTCGTGCAACAGCTCTCGCGCCTGCCGCAGGCGTGGGTCAGCCAACCACTGCTCGCCGATCAGTGCCTCGATCACCGCAACGTCCTTGTGGCTGTCGTCTCCGGGCGTGCCCGCACCGCTGATTTGCCGGGGTGCATTTCCTGCTCTACGCTCATTGCAACAGTCGTACATATTGGGCAAATCAGCCGGGTCCTGTAAACCGGCCGCCCCGAGAGGAAAGGG
>CAUYYV010000139.1:0-8706 GCA_963577075.1 Phycisphaerae bacterium | reverse complement strand
CAGCTCGATACCGCGTGCAACGATGCGTGTCTTGGGCCAGTCGATCAGCGGCGTGTGAATCCGAAGCGGCTCACCCTCCACCGCCCGCTTCGTCGCCAGGTTCGCCATGCGCTCAAACGCTTCAATATATTGCGGCCGGCAATCGGGGTAGCCCGAGTAATCAACCGCGTTGACCCCGACAAAGACGTCGCCGGCGTCGAGCACCTCCGCCACCGCCACCGCGTGGGCCAGGAAAATCGTGTTGCGGGCCGGGACGTAGGTGACCGGGATGCCCGCGGCCATCTGCAACTCGTTGCGATCCTTGGGCACGTCCGCCGCGCCGGTAAGGGCCGACCCGATCAATACGTTCGCGTCCAGCTTGATCCAACGATGCGACCTGACGCCCAGGTGCTCGCCCACGCGTCGCGCCGCATCCAGTTCCACCCGGTGACGCTGGCCGTAGTCGAAACTGACCGCGTGCAAGTCAAACCCCTGATCGCGCGCGATCGCCAACGTCGTCGCGCTGTCAAGCCCGCCCGAAAGCAGGACGACTGCGGAGCGATTCAATTTGTGATCTGTGATCTGTGATTTGTGATTCAGGTCAGCCATTACCAATCGTCATCGTGCTGTAGACCAATTCATAATTTGTAAATCACAATTCATTATCCAGTCATTGTTCATCAGGGTCACTATTGGAGCCCTTCTCCTCGATCACTTCCATGACGACGATGGTCCTGGCCGCCATATCGCCCAGGCGGTTGCCATAGGGCGCCAGCGCGGGCAGCACGAGCAGCGGGAACACGATCAGCTCGAGAATCTTCATGCCGTTGCGCGCCAATACCTGCCACAGGTGCGGCGGGTTGCCGCGCATATCGGTGACACGCAGACCTACAAGGGCCTTGCCCAGCGTGCGTGCCGTGAACAGTTCGGTCACCATGCTGTGGCCGACAAAGACGCCGGCGCAGAAAAACCAGGGCGCCATGTCGGCCATGGCGCCCAGGTAATGGCCGGGCCAAAGGCTCGCCAGCTCTCCGGGCGACACGTCAAGGCCGACCACGGTGACGAGCACGGCGGGCGACAGGTCGATCACGGCGGCGGCGGCGCGGCGGGCAAGATCGGCGGGTACGAGCGGCTTGGGCAGCTCCGGGCGAATGCGTGACTCGTCGCGACGCCAAAACAGAAACATCATCAGCGTGGCAATCAACACGGCAAAGATCAGCAATGTCTGGTTGATTCCCGCCGGCCAGGGAGTCACGCGCCGGATCTCCAGCGGCGCCGTGGCCGTGACGTTTCCACTCCAGTCCATTTGCGTCAAAAAGAACTGTCGCTGATCGTCCCATGTCAGCACGCCGATCCGATCCAGGCCGCCGGCATCGACCAGCGTCCAGGCCTCGGCCGGCTGGCCCACGGTGATCTGGCCCAACTCATGCAACTCACCGGCGCGCAACAGGATCACGCGCAGTTGAATCGACGCGGCTTCACTGATCTGCTGTGCGACTACCAGGTGCTGGCCCACCATCGCCGCCTCAACCCGCCCGCGATTTTTCAGGTCGTGATCGGTCTTTTGCCAGTCGCTGCCGCCAGGCTGATAGTAGTGTTGAATCTTTTCAGGGCTTGCACCGACGACGACCACCAGGTCGGGGGTGCTGCGTTGCGGGTGAAACACCAGGTAGACCAGTTCGCCCCCGGACCGGATGTCGGGCAGTGCGACCACCGACCAGCCACGCCTGGTGCGGTGCAGTAATCGGTCCACGGCCGCATACGGCACCCAGTTCGGCGTCGAACTGTCATGCGGTTCGACATCCGACGCTTCAGGGACTTCAACGGGTTGATCGCCCTCATCTTCGCCGTTATAGCTGGGCGACGACGCGTCGATCCGGTGCAATGCGTCAGCCGTCTCCACCCTCACCAACGCCCACAGGTCGTCACCCCGCGCGGCAATGCAGCGCAGCGACACGCCCTCGGGCAGAGGCACATCGGTTCGATCCGGGTATAGCGGGCCCTCGGCGCCGACCGGCGGCACGAACTCAATCGATTTGACCTTCTGATCGGAATAGACCAGCCACACCTGCTCGTGCGAAGCCGCCAACCCATGCGGCACGAGTTGGCCGTTGAGTTTCCGACTCAGGTGCAGCACGGCTGAATCGGCATGACCAGACCGATGCAAAACCCGCAGCGAACCGGCATCGCCCGGCGCTGCGATCCAAAGACTATCACCGTCGCCCGCCGCCTCGACCCTGCCCGCCGGCGAAATGACCGGTGGCACCGCCTGGCCCAGCGTCAACGCCAGCATCGCGGCGTAGATCAGGGTCCACAGGATCGTCGTCGTACTCGATTGTTTTTCGATTTGCGCCAGCGCCATCGGTAACACGATAATCCATCGCTCGATGCGCCGCCATGCCCGGACGCCGGCAAACGAACGCAACTAACCGCCGCCGACCGCCCACCGGTTCCCTCCGACCGTGATCGAGGTGACAGGTTGACCGGCCACCGCCGGGTCAACCGGCGTCGGACGTGCCTCGGACTGATGTGCCAACACGATGATCTTCCAGATACCGATCTGGTGCATCTTGAACGCATACTCGACCGACAGCGCCGTCCCCGCGAGCACATCCTCGAGCGCCAGGTCGCTGCGCCACCCGAGTCGAACGAACAGCGGGTTGAGCTTCCGCTCACCCCAGGCGAGGAAGCGATTCACCGAGAGGAAATGATTGACCAGCACGATGCGCCCGCCCGGCCGCAGCATCTCTTGGGCCCGCATCATCATCTTGCGTGGGTCGCTGACAACGCTGATCGTGTGGCTGATGATGATGTGATCGAAGCTTCGAGGCGCAAAAGGCGGCAGCATCGCGTCGGCGCGGACGATCCGGCAATGATCGAGCGCCAGTTGCCGGCGCTTTTCCTCCGCCCTTGCCAACATGCCCGCAGATAAATCGAGCCCGACAACGGTGGCGAATCGTGGATAACCGGGAAGTTGGATCCCCGTGCCGACGCCGAGGTCGAGTACCTTGTCGCCGGGTCGCAGCCGCATGTGCTCGATCGCGCTTTTCTGGCCATCGGTCAGCAGCAGCCCGAAGGTATGGTCGTACACCTTCGACCACAAGTCGTAAACCCTGCCCGTCTTCGATTCACTCATGGTCAGCGTGGCCGGTTTGGCACGCCGCCTCACACCGCTTCGTGATCGCCGCGGCGACCTGCACCAGCGTATTTTCACCTGTCTCATCAAACTTAGCCCTGGTCGACGACCCGTTGTAATCGCAGAGCAACATAATCTCACCGGGTCGATTTGGCCAGTGCCGCCCGGTCACATACGAACCGCGCAGCCCCCAAAATCGTTATCATCATCCGAGTGGTTGAACTCGGCGATGGGTGGCGATTCGATGAAATATTTTTGCGTTAACGGGTTTCGAACGGGGATGGTGTGCTGCGCCGCGTGGATGCTGGCCGCGCCCGGCATGGTGGCCGCCGAGACGACCGACGCCGGCCGACAACGCCGCCGCAGCCCGGTGGTCGAGGTGTTCGAGCGGGTCAGGGATTCGGTGGTCAATATCTCGTCGACACAGATCGTCAAGCTGCGGTCGTCGGGGTTGTTTGACGACCTGTTCGATCTGCCGTTTAGCAAACCACACGCGCGGACATATCGCACCAACAGCGTGGGCAGCGGGTTCGTGCTGCATCCGGCCGGCTATATCGTGACCAATGCGCACGTGGTGTTGCGCACGGCCGAGCGCGAGGTGATTTTTGCCGACAAGCACAGGTACGACGCCGAGATTGTCGCCGTGGACCCGCAGCACGACCTGGCGCTTCTGAAGATCAACGCAGACCGCCCGCTTCAACCGATCATGCTCGGCACGAGCGGAGACCTGATGGTGGGCGAAACGGTCATCGCCATTGGCAACGCGCTGGGGTATCAGCACACGGTGACAACCGGCGTGGTCAGTGCCGTCGATCGCAAGGTCTCCGTACGTGGGGACGTACAGTTCACCGAGTTGATCCAGACGGACGCGAGCATCAACCCGGGCAACTCCGGCGGACCGCTGCTCAACGTGCTCAGCGAGCTGGTCGGTATCAACACCGCCATCCGCGCCAACGCCGAGAACATTGGCTTTGCCATACCCGTCGATCAGTTGCGCACGCTGTTGCCGAACATGCTCGACGTCGAGAGGCGTTACGCGTTCCGCACGGGGTTGCGGGTGACCGAGTTCGACGCAGGCAACGGGTTGCGGGTAAAGATCGAATCGGTGGACCCGGATTCGCCGGCGGAAAAGGCGGGACTGGACAAGGCGATGGTGTATATCGACGCAATCGATGACGAGCCGGTCGCCAGCGTGATTGATTATCACATCGCGCTGATCGGCCGCCGCGCCGGCCAGACGCTGCGACTTCGCGTGCAGTTTGGCAAATCGCCGGCACAGACGGTGAAGTTAACGCTGGCCGAGCGGCCCAAGCCCAATGGCACCAAGTTGATGACGCAACGGCTCGGCGTCGAGGCGCAGGCCATGACGACGAAAATGGCGCGCTCGATGGGATTTCGACGGTTGCCCGGGCTGTTGGTCACCCGCGTCGAGCGCCCCAGCCCTGCCGCCGACATCGGCGTCGAGCGCGGCGACGTGATTATTCAGTTGGACCAATACCAGACCCCCAGTCTCGAAGCCATCGGCGAACTGCTCGAGCGGGTCAAGCCGGGCGACCAGATGTCGATCACCATCCTGCGCGTCGCCGGCCGGTCGATCATGAGATCGACCACGTCGATCCTGGCACGATAAATGCCCAACACCGGGCGACACGATAGAATGGACGCATGACCATGAAACTGACCGTCAACGGCCGGGAAAGCGACAGCAACGCCGACACCGTGCGCGATCTGATCACCGAGCTGGCCCTGACCGGCCGGGCCGTCGCCGTCGAGGTCAACAAAATGCTCGTGCCCCACCGCCAGCACGAGACGACAAAACTCAACAACGGCGACGTGATCGAAATTGTGACCCTCGTTGGAGGCGGTTGATCGCAGGCTCCAAAACATGCAACTTCTGATACGCTCTGCAAGGTAGGCGTCCCATGAACCAAACGACAACAACTTCTCAACAGACACTTGATACACCGCTTGTCCTCGGCGGGCGCATGATTCAGTCGCGGCTGATCGTCGGCACGGGCAAGTACGCTGATTACGAAGCGATGCAGCAGGCCCTCGACGCCAGCGGCGCCCAGGTCGTGACCGTCGCGGTGCGGCGCGAGCGGCTGATCGATCAGCAGGGACGCAGCCTGCTCGACCATATCGACACCGATCGATACACGATCCTGCCCAATACGGCCGGTTGCTTCACCGCCGAGGACGCCGTGCGCGTCGCCCGACTGGGACGCGAGATCCTCGATCAACTCGATAACCCCGGCAAGGACTGGGTCAAACTCGAAGTACTGGGCGATAAGAAGACGCTGCTGCCCGACCCGCAGGGCACGCTCGAAGCAACCCAACAACTCGTCGCAGACGGGTTCGACGTACTCTGCTACACCAGCGATGATCCGATCATGGCCGTCAGGATCAAGGACGCCGGCGCCACCAGCGTCATGCCCGCCGGCTCGCCGATCGGGTCCGGCCAGGGCGTGCTCAATCCCAACAGCATCCGCATCATCCTCGAACTGCTCAAGGAAAACGATCCTGATTACCCCGTCATTGTCGACGCCGGCGTCGGCACCGCCTCCGACGTGGCCATCGCCATGGAACTGGGCGCTGACGGCGTGCTGCTCAACACCGGCATCGCCCACGCCAAGGACCCGATCAAAATGGCGCACGCCATGCACCACGCCTGCCGCGCCGGCCGGCTCTCATATCTGGCCGGTCGGATCGACAAGAAACTATATGCCACCGCATCAAGCCCCTGGACCGGCGTGATCAGCTACATCCCGGGAGAATGAATTTCCGGCTGCCTGTTGCGAGAATTGTATATTGCATCTAGCAGGTGAAGTTTCCACCGATGTCGGCACGTTCGTCGCCTTTGATTCCGCAACGATCATCGACATGGCTAAATAATCCCAAGCACAGGTATTCCGAGTGGAATGTTGCCGTTGAGAAATGCAAGAGGGCAATGCATGGGCCGGGCGGGGATTGCCGGATGATTGAACTCAAAGCGAATTTGTCTGAGAATGAATGGAAGCAGTTGCATGCTTCATTTCCCGAGTTCAGGAGCCAGGTTGTCACCATCAGGCATCCCGGGTTCCCCGGCGGGTTATGGTACCTGCGCCTGCCCGAACAGATAGCGACCGACAAGGACGCGAAGACAGGCCCCTATCAAGCCGGCATGAGCTGGACGAGAACCATGCACGGTTGGAAGTTTGCCGAGTGTCCCATAGTCGGATTGAAAGGCACCGCGGAAGCGACTATTTCATCCTCAAGTGCTGACACCATTGACTTTTCCATGTCAGTGCACAATCAGTCCGCAGTGTCCTGGAAGCGAGCATTGGCATGGCTGTGCTTCAATCATTCACATGCGATGACGTACTACCGCTACCGCAATTTCGTCTGTGGTGATACCGGAATCCTGACAACCCCGCCGAAGGCAATGGAACACTACTGCCTTCCCCGCCATGATCGCGACTGGTGGACCAGAGGTGATATAGATCCAACGGCCCCTTTTATCGGCACAAGTTGCATGGCCGCGGAGAGCGAAGAGCCCTTCTGCGTGGCTATTGCCGCAGAAAGAGCGATCATGATCGGTCAGAACCCCGGGTGGCCCTGCACGGATATTGCGTTGTTCTTCGGCGATGTCGCACCGGGCGGCACTTCGGCGACCAAGGGCAAGATATACTTCAGCAAAGACAAGCCCGAGAAAGTCTTGGAGTTGTACAGGCAAGATTTTGGCTAACCACGCCTTGTACTTGCCGGCCATTGCGTTCCATAACCATGCATGATCCATGCCGTTAGACGGCTGGCCCTGACAAGACCGCCAGAAATCGTTTCGGAAAACACTCGCTGATGCAATTACCACGAGTTGAACACCGGAATCTCCAAACGCCATTCGGCACGGTCATTGGATCCGCATACGAATGGACCGGCGGCCAATACTGTGCGATCCATACCGCCCGCGGAGTGGTAGGCTGCGGGATATTCGACATCCACTGCGCCGACGGATTCGATATGGCCTTCGCAATTGCCAGGGGAACGCCTGAAAAACCTCTTCGCGAGCCCGAAGATCTATACAACGCTCGAATTGTCGCCGTCAGCGCCGCAGCCAGCAGGCTCGGTATTTCTGAAGGCATGACCGGCCTCGAAGCACTTGAGAAAATGCTCGCACCCGATTAATCAAGAGCATTCGTCCAATCCGCAGGAAGGGGCGCAGCCCCGAACCGGAGGATCAGCAGACAACGCAGCCGGTTGCCCTGGTCAATTAATTGACTTCGATGCGGCGGGGCTTGACCTCTTCACGCTTGTTGAGCACCAGGTGCAGAACACCGTTGTCCAGCCTGGCCGTGATGTTCGATTCATCGAACGTGTCCGGCAGGGCAAAACTCCGCGCCACGCGGGTGAATCGCCGTTCCGCCAAGTGAACCTGGCCCTTGTGCGATTCATCACGCTTGCGCTCGGCGGTGATCGACAGCACGCCGTTTTCGAACGTCGCCTCGACTTCGTCCTTCGTGAAACCGGGAAGTTCGATTTCGACGTACAGGTGCTCGTCATCCTCGTGGATATCAACGGGGTAGGCACCGAGCGTCGCGCCGTTGTCCTCGCCGAACCACCGGCCCACCAGTTGATCGAACGGGTCGAAGTCGTTGCGTAACGAATCCAACGAACTGACCCATGCGGGCCTGCGTGTCCTGCAGATTCGAGTCGGTAACATGGCAGATCTCCTTTCGGGGTTCATCTTGTTTCCAATCCGCCGGCCCCGAAACTCGTCATGTCGCGGGGCTGATTCCTCGTATCATCACCTGAACATTCGCAACACCCGCGCCAGCGCCAATTATTCATAAACATCTTCATAAACTGGTTTTACATAACATGCCGCCGCCTCAAAACCTGCCTTTTTGGCAGTTTTGACATCAGCCAATGCCCCGTTGGCAAATCTTTGTGGTGCCCGGCCTTTGCCCTGTGGCGAAGTGGGGGCAACAATAGCCGTTATGAGCATTCGCACCGCCGTCATCGGGCCGACCGGTTACGCAGGGTTGCACCTGGTCGAGCTTCTGCTGCGCCATCCGTCGGCACAGATCAGTTACCTGGCGAGTCGGCGCAATCCGCCGCCGAACCTGGCCGAGGAGTTTCCGCAACTGTTGAGCCGGCTGTCGGAAGACCAGGCCGCCTGCCACGCGATCGATCCCGACGCGATCGCGAGCAAGGCCGACGTTGCCTTTGCCGCTCTTCCGCACAAGGCGTCGATGGCAATCGTGCCCAAGTTGCTCGATAAGGGGCTGCGCGTGATCGACCTGTCGGCAGACTATCGATTGACTGACGCCGATACTTACGAGCGTTATTACAACACGCCGCACACGGATCGCGATCACCTGGCCACGGCCGTGTACGGCCTGCCTGAACTGTTTCGCGAACATTTAGCCGATGCGAAGCTGGTGGCGACCCCTGGCTGTTATCCGACCGCCGCCGCACTCGCGGTCGCACCGCTGCTGAAGCGCAAGCTGATCCAACCGCAACAGATCATTATCAACGCAACCACCGGCGTCACCGGCGCGGGGCGCACGGCCAAACCGGACACGCACTTCCCCGAGTTGAACGAATCGTATTAC
>CAUYYV010000138.1:0-8756 GCA_963577075.1 Phycisphaerae bacterium | reverse complement strand
CATGCGCGGAACACATCACGGCCGATTTGCTCGTCCGTGACGGCGACCTCGAGGTCGAGTGCGCGAATGTCGAGGTCGGTCGGAAGGACAAGCTTGACGTCTTGGGGTTCTTCGTCACGCCCTTGAATCCGCTGCGAAGCCGAGCATGCAACGCGATCGCCATTGAATGCCTGGAACGTGAACAAGTAATTCGCATTGGCCGCAGCACCGCGCAGTCTGACGGAAAACAAATTGTCTCCGGGAAGCAGGCGATCGGGCCGTACGCAACAAGATTTCGAGTGGCCGGTTTCAGACGGTGCGCTCGAAGCGCAGGCCATAAGCATCTTGTCCGGTCTAATTTGAACCAGCGGCGTGTTCTTATCGAATCGCACCCAGCCCAGCCGAGGAATGGCCGGCAGGTCCGCCAGCACCGGGTAATAGTGGGCCCAGCAACTCAGCTCGGGTTTTTCGCCGTGCTGCTCCGTGCGAACCATGTTGAATCCCCAGGTCTCACCGTTCGGCGGTGATGCCCGATCGAACGCCTCAAACGCCAGTTGCAAATCGGCGGTCCATCGATCCGTGCTGCGTTGCACCTGCACGTGAGCATGCTCGTCGAGCCGCCTGGGCTGCGCCAACTGATAGTTGGCGGTGAAGGTCCACTCGCACAACCCGTCGGCGGGCGTGACGATCAATCGGTGCAACGCGAACGGATCGCCGGGCGGTTGCAGGTAAACGGCCAGGCTGTCAATGCTCGGATCTGTGCCGAGCACATCTTCGCAAAGAACCTCGATGTGCAGGGCGCGATCGCGCCACCAGAGTCGCGCCCAAGTCGCTCTTTGGGCGGGCCGGCCGCGTGGGCTCTCGTATTTTCCTTGCGATATGAAATGCGATGCGTGATGGAACGGCGACAGCATTTGTGCGCCTGCCGGACCGTCGGCCTTGACCGCCGTGACAATCGGGGCGCGCCGCCTGGTGATCGCCTTGAGGTTCATGAACCCCCAATGCTGGCCGGTCAACACGCGCAGGGCCTCGAAGCCGTAGTAGCGCACGAAATCGTTGTCGTCTTCGAGCAGTCGGTGCAGTGCCGGTATCGCCTCGTGATCGTCCAGCCATGCAAGCGTTTCGGCGGCTCGGGCGCGCAGGCAGGGGTCCGGATCGTCGAGCAGAGGCCGCAGCGCCTTGCACCACGGTTGCCGATCCGGCGGCAGCCGATCCGGGCCGGGCATGCCGAGGTAGATGCTTCCGACCGCAGGCGCAATCGCCGCCGGGTGCATCATTCGCTGCAACGCATCGATCGCGGTGCGACGCAGCGTTGCATTGTGATGCCCGATCAACGCGAGCAGCAGGTGCGCGTGATCATGACCGCCGTGCAAACCAACCAGATACGCCGCAGCCTCTTTGAGCCGGTCGGCTTGATCCGTGGTCAACAATCGGACCGCATCGTCAAGACCTTGCCGACCCGAGGCCAGCAGGCGTTGTACCACTTGCTGCTCGGTCTCCCCGTCGAGTGATTGCCGTGCCTGTAGAATACGTCCCATCATCCTTGCGAAGCGACCTGCTTCGCCTCCGTGCTGAAAGTGATGCCGATCGTTAGATCGAATTTTTCACCGTCTTTGACCTTTCGCGTCTGGCCGTCGGGCTCGACGGCAAACAACGGCACGCCGCCTTCTCGATCAGCACGGTGGCTTTGGCAACCACTGCGGGCGTGTAAACGAGATGCGGTCGCGGCAGTTTCCAGTTGCCCAAGTACCAGGGCGCGACGCGCCACGGTCTGTTCTTGCCCTTGCCGACAATGTTGGGGATCCACCATTCGTAGACGCCCGCCAGCGCCCCGGTTTCTTTCCAGCCGGCCATGTCGGTCACCTCGCGGGTGTTGTTGCGCCCCGTCCGGCGCGCAACCTGCGGGTCCTCCGGCTGATCGAGCGGCTTCGAGTGATTGCCCTCGTTGACCATCATGACCTTGACCGACGGGTGCGCTTTGATCATCGGATTGGGCGGCTCGTGTTCGGGGCAGGTCATCAACTTCAGCGTCGCTTCCCGGTCGCCCAGCATGTCGATGAGGGTGAACCCACGTTGACCGCTGCATCGTTGATCGGGGGACATGACAGATTCCTTGCATGCCGGTGACACGATGGCCATTACATGATACCCACCTCACCACCGACACCACCGCCGCGATGTTGAACAGCCAGGCAAGGAGGTTTTCAGAGCATCCATTGACTTGATTGGGAATGCCATTTAGCATGGGAAAAACTGGCATTCCAATATTATCTTGGTTCAGGGTGTTCGGGATTTATAGCTCGACCTCGAGTAAACAACGAAAACGGTGATCGCATTGTTACGCAATCCCTTGGTAAGGACGCGTTGATCGAGCGGCGTCCGGTCCGACTGTCTGGCCAGGTCAAGACCGGGTTCTTCGCAGATTTCTTGAGGGCAAGTATCCGCCCGGCACGCGCTTTTCTGAACGGGCGATGGCGAACCAGGTAGGGGGTCAGCCGGATGGCCGTTATACGAGGCGGCTTGCCCCATCAGGTGGGTTGGTTCTTCTATTTCAGGAGCACAACAACATGTACCAGCGTAACCTCGCCGCGTGGGTGACACTGCTGGCCGTTCTTGCCATATCGCCGTTGCGTGCGGCCGAGGGCGAAACCCTGGTTTTAACTCGGGGCGGTCAGGCCGCGTCGATGATCGTCCAGCCGGACAAGCCGGACCAGTGGGAGCGGTTGGCGGCCGACGAGTTGGCATTGCACCTGGAGAAAATCAGCGGCGCCAAGGTGGCGATGACCAGCCTGTCCGAACTGGATCGGATGGCTTTGCCGGCCGATACGGTGCGGATCCTCATTGGACGTGCCGCCACGGCAAAGGTTGCCGATCTGAATGTCGAGCGCGCGCTTGATCATCGCAACGATTTTTTGAGTTGTCGTGACGGATTTGTGCTGCGTGCGGCGGGCAACGTCATTGCCCTGGCGGGTCTGCCGCAGCTTGAAGAGCGTCAATACCTGTCGCGGGGCACGCTGTACGCCGCCTACGAACTGCTCGAACGGCTGGGCTGTCGCTGGTTCTGGCCGGGCGAACTGGGACAGGTGATCCCGAAGCGCAAGACGATCACGATCGAACCCTTCGAGACGGTACAGGCGCCCAGCTTTGACCTGCGTCTGATTAGATTCACTCCCGACCCGGGCCCTCGCCCCAAGGAGGTCAACGCCTGGTACCGCCGCAGCCGGACCAACAGCGGTTACTCCTGGGCGCTCAGCCACAACGACCGGGTGATTAAACTGGCGCGCGACCCGTCGGACCCGGTCGCCGCCGAAAAGATCGTCGATGAGTTGCTCCTCCCGTATTTCAAGAAGCATCCCCAGGCAACGATGTTCGGCGTCGGCTGGAAGGATGGCTACGAGCGCGTGACGTCCGATCAGGCCATGGGCACGCTGCACCCGTGGGCGCCCGTGCCTCAAGCGAGCGACGTGCTGATCCAACTTTACAATGGCATCGCTCGGCGCGCCCGCGCGGCCTTGCCCGATCGCCAATACACCATCGGGTTCCTGGCCTATATGAACTTCATCACCCCGCCGGTCGGCGTGCTGCCACACCCGGACCTGGTGCCGACCGTGACGCCGATCGAGCAGTGCCCCCGCCATGTGCCTTTCAGTGGCAGTTGCTGGCAGCGCGACACGCTCATGCGGATCACCGAGCAGTGGGGCAAGCGGTTGAAGCACATGGGCTGGTACGACTATGAGCCGGGCTTCCTCGTTGACGGCGGCGTGCCCATTCCCGCGACGGCCAGGCTGCGCAAAGAAATCCCGCTGATCTATCAGTATGGCGTGCGTGCGATGTACACGCAGGTCCAGGCCAGCGCCGCCAATTGCGGCCCCAACTTCTACCTGCGCACCCGATTACTCTGGAACGTTGACGCCGACGTGGACGCCATGCTCGACGATTATTTCGCCAAGCTCTACGGCCGCCCGGCGGGCAAGAGCGTACAGGCCTACTGGAACGCACTGGAGCGGATGATGGCTGCGCCCAAAGGCGGTCACCAGCACGAAGACGAAATCATCAAGTACATTTACCCGATCGAAAAGATTCGCACGCTCGACCGGCACATCATCCGCGCCGAGCGGCTGACCGAGAACTCCGATGACTCGACCCGCAACCGCGTGCGTGGCATGAGGTTCGCCCACGACAACCTGATGACGTACCTGCGCATGCGTCAGGCGGAGGACGAAAGCCGATTCGCCGACGCGGCCGGGCTGACGCGACAAATGCTGACCATGCGAAAAGCGATTCGCGATGTCGACGTGTATCTTTACAAGTTCGGCGACCTTGACCGCAACAGCGAAGATGCTGATCACCTGGCCAACGGCTGGCTTCGCCAGAACGAAGGCCGCGCGGCGTGCATCGACGGCACCCAGGGCCAACTCGTCGCCACGCTGCCCGACGTGTGGCGATTCAAGATCGATCCGCATGGTGAGGGCATCGTCGACCAATGGTTTGAGCCTGATCACAATCATGCGGGTTGGCGCACGATGCGCACGACCCGAATCTGGGAAGTGCAGGGCCTCGAAGATTCGATGGGCCGAGGCTACAACGGCGTCGGATGGTATCGCACCAAAGTACGGGTCCCCGAAAAGTTTGCGGGCCAGCCGATCAATCTCAACTTCGGTGGCGTGTTCGGCAAACTACAGGTGTACGTCAACGGCCAATTCGCCGGCTATCGACCGTTTCGCATCCCCTGGTGGAAGAACGGCTACAACCAATCGTTTGACATCGATGTGACCGATGCCATCAAGCCGGGCGAGACGAACACGATCGTCGTGCGTGTGGACAACGACCACGACTGGGGCGGCATCTACCGCCGCGTGTTTCTCTGGTCACCGCGGGAGGAGTGATTCTGAGTCTCATGCAGTTGCACCGCCAAACTCGACCCGTATGGCACGGGAGGTGCCGGTGTGAACACCGACAAGAACATTCTGGATCCCGGCGCGGCGCAAACCACATCGTGAGCAAGTTAAGGAATTGTTCCCATGAGTAACGTCCCGATGACGCTGCCCGAGTTGATGCTCGCCGAGCACCGCACGATTTTTTATCACGCCTCGACCTGGGCGCAGCTTGAGGACGGTCGGCTGATTCACATCGCCGCGGAGAGAATGACCGTCTCCGAGGACGGCGGGATCACGTGGTCGGACATTACCTTTCCCAAGGACACCAACGGTGACCTGATCGGTGGCAACGGGACGTCGCTGGTCAAGCTGGCGGGCAAAGAGGCGATCGGCCTGATCGCCACCAAAGAGTCGATCGGTGTGACCAGCAAGCCCGGCACCGACCCGTGGCACCAGGATGGCCTGCTGTTCTGGCGTTCAAATGACGGCGGCAAGACATGGCAGCCGCCTACGCCCCTCACACCGCCGAATTTTTTAAAAATCGGTTGCCACCACCACAGTGCGATACGAACATCGTCCGGTCGGCTCGTGCTGGCAATCCAGATGATTTTTGGTCAAGGCCGCGCTGCCAACGATCCGCCACCGAGAATGTCCGGAAAACTGCTCAACGGCCATTGGGTTACGACTGCCGGGCACTTCTTCGGCGGCGCAATGATGATGTGCTCGGCCTGTTACTCCGATGATGACGGCCACACCTGGCAGATGCAATCCAGCGGCGAATTGATGGTCAGCATGCCGATAGAAAAAGCGCAGCGGTGGGTCAGCTACACCGCCGAGCCGACCGTGACCGAGGTCCGCCCGGATACGCTGCTGATGTTCATGCGCACCGGGATGGGCCGCATCTTTCAATCCTGGTCATACGACAACGGCGAGACGTGGACGCGCCCGGCCCCGACCGTCCTGGCGGGACAGACCACGCCGGCGTCGATCAATACCCTGCCCAACGGGCACCTGCTATGCGTGTGGAATCAGGAAAGCGCCGACGAGGTGCGGCGGGGGTTCAACCGCACCCGACTCTCCGCGGCGATCAGCCGCGACGGCGGGCGCGTATGGGAGTTTTTCCAGAACATTGCCTCGGTGCACGAGACGACGCGCGTCGAGCCGGGTCCGATTGAGGCGGTCCATCCCGAAGAGGTGTACCTGCCGGCGGGCCAACCGGCTCTCGAGCGCGACGGCGCCTACATCGACAATGTCGAAATCCACGACCGCTGGTCGTATCCGTCGGTCATGGTGCTCAAGGATCGCGTGATCGTCGCTCACACCGAGATTCACTGCGAGCAAAGCCCGACACACGCGCAAATCACTGCCATACACAGGCAGGCAGGCGGATATAACCAGAAACAGAAGGTGCTGCCGCTGACCTGGTTCTACGGCGGCAAACAGCCGGCGGACAATCCGTTCCTCAAGACAGCGTACAAACCGGCCAAACCGTGACGCAACCCCGCGTCGTTGCGTCGCTTGATCCTTCCGGAATACAACACCTTGGCCTCGGCAACTGGCCAGAAAGCAGGTGGCATGCCAGCCTATGAACCTTTGGATCTGTCGCCGCTCTGTAACGCGCCATGGGACAAGCTGACGACGCTGCCGTCGCCGACATGCGCCCGGCAGCAGCTGCAGGGCATTCCGTTTCTGGTCGGCCACGACGGCGGGGATGAGGGTCCCTCCCTGGCCGGATTCAACGTTCAAGGTGCGGCCGGCGAAACCGTGTGCATTCCGGTGGGCGCGGCGGCCACGTACGTCATCTTCGCGCACGCGCTTCTTGACATAACGCCCTTCGAGACCGCACCTGTCGGAGTGGTCGCGGCACACTACAGTTTTCGATTTGTCAACGGCCGCGTTGTCCGTGTGCCGATCCGTGAGCGGATGGAGATCGGCGTTCCGAAATGCACCAAACCATTCCTGGCGCTGCCGGCAGACGATGGGCGGCGCTGGACCAATCTTTTCACGCTGTGGCGGTGGAACAATCTGCACGCCGACGACGTGATCGACGCCATTACGATCGAACCGCAGGAATATCCGTTGGTCATCGGCGGCGTCACCTTAAGCCATCTGGATGAAGATCCTTTCACCCGCGACGCGCGGGTGCCGGTGAAGGTGGTTTTGTCGCGTGCGGAAGACGCGCGGCAGCCGTTTGGCCTGGAGGTCGAAATCGACCGGGGCATTGTCACACCGACGCACCCGCTGGCGCCCGACCCACAAGAGGATTCGCCACGGCCAACTCGCGCGGGGTGGGGAGAAGCGGTCAACCAGCAGAATGGCCCGGCGTATGTCGAGGTGGCGGGCAATCCCTCGGCCACCATTCGCGTCAAAAGCCACGGGCAAGAGTTGGGGCAGGCCAACTGGGGCGAATTGCAGTCAACCGGACAAATCCAGACGCCACGCGTCAACATGATCGTGGCCGAGCACGGCCGCAATTGGGTCCACGTGAACGTTCTCGATGATGAAACGAATAAACCCGTTCCCTGCCGCATCCACTTTCAATCCGAGCACGGCATTCCCTATCAGCCCCACGGCCATCACAACCAACTGATTGAGAATTCGCGGGCCAGCATCGACGGCGACCTGCGCATGGGGCAGATCATCTACGCTTACATCGACGGCCAATGCCAGGGCTGGTTGCCGCGTGGCCGCGTCATCGTCGATGCGGCAAAAGGGTTCGAATACGAACCGCTGCGCCAGGCCGTTGAGGTCAAGCCAGGTCAACGCGAGTTGACGTTGCGCATGAAACGATGGACCAACATGAACCAGAAGGGATGGTTCAGCGGCGATTCGCACGTACATTTTCTCAACACGGCCGGCGCGCATCGAGAGGCTCAGGGCGAAGGCCTTAACGTGGTTAATCTGCTTCAGACGCAATTCGGTGATATGTTCACGAACACGGTGGATTTCGTCGGTCGGCCGGTTACCAGTGATGACGGCAATACGATCGTTTATTGCTCACAGGAGAATCGCCAGCATATTCTCGGGCACCTGACGCTGTTGGGGCTGAAGAAGCCGGTGATGCCGTGGTGTACGGACGGGCAGCGGGAGGCCGAGCGTGGCGGGGCGCTGGAGGTGACGATGTCCCACTGGGCCGACGCCTGCCACGCCCAGGGAGGTACGGTGGTGATGCCGCACTTCCCGCACCCCAACGGTGAGCCGGCCACGCTGGTCGCCACTGGCCGCGCCGACGCCGTGGAAATGATTCACTTCAATCCGATGTTGCACGATGTGTACTACCGCTACCTTAACTGTGGCTATCGGCTGCCACTGGTCGGCGGCACGGACAAGATGACCGGCCACGTGGCTGTGGGCCTCTACCGCACCTATGCCCACATCCCCGCCGATCAGCCATTCGACTATGACCGATGGTGCGCCGCCGTGCGCGCGGGGCGCACGTTTCTGAGCAGTGGGCCATTGATCCAGTTTACAATCAACGGGGCCATGATCGGCGACACGCTTCGTCTGCCGGGCAATGGCGGGACAGTGGAAGTTGAGGCCGTGGCGGAATCGATCTTTCCCATTCACACGCTGCAAATCGTGCAGGCGGGCCAAGTGGTGGCGCAGGTTGAGCACCCCGCCGGCGCCAAGCGACTGCAACTGAAGGAAAAGATCAAGGTGGACCGCCACTCATGGCTGGCGGCTCGTTGTGGCGGTAAAGGTTACTTTGATGTGGCGCATCACCACGTTAACAGCGCGGACGTCGGACGCGGCATCTTCGCCCATACATCCCCCATCTACGTTGCTGTCGGTAGCGATTGGTGGATGTTTGACCAAGCGACGGCCCAATACATGCTCACGCTTATCGAGGGATCGTGCCAATACGTGCGCCAGACGGCCCGCCATTACAAGCCCGGTGCG
>CAUYYV010000137.1:0-8763 GCA_963577075.1 Phycisphaerae bacterium | reverse complement strand
ATTACATGTACGGCGACGAGCAGGAGGCGAATCGCTATTTCGAGAGATGGCGGAAGCTATATGGCAGCGAGTTCCGGCACAGGAAAAAGATAGAAGAAAAATGGGTGATGAGCGATCTCGCGATGAACCAGGTGAAAAATGAAACGCGAATGATGCAATTCAATACGATGAACTTTATCGACGCGATGCTCTATCGTGCTTTTCTCGACGGCATGGCGCAGGGTGAACTCGACGTGTTCAACAAGTTTTTCAATATAGCAAAACAGTTGCACGACGAGCATCAGGAAACCAAGGGCAGGGAGTACAACCCGGACGCCGACCGCGGGCGCCTGGAGTTGATGCCTTGGAAACTGGTGGTGCCATACACGTACGCTGAGATCTTAAAAAACCGTGTCCCGGGCCGTCGCATCCCGCTGAATGTGCGTGCCCGCATCTGGCGCATGACCCACTACGGCCTGAGACGGATGGTGTATGACATCATTGCCCCCGCAATTTACGCTGAAGCCGAGCAACTCGGGCGCAATCCGTCCTTGGTGTTGCCCGAACCGCCCGATATGGACGTTTATCGCCAACAACAGCGCGGGCGCCGGGATCAGTTCGAGGGGCGGCGGAAGCCACAAACCGTCAAGCAACAATGACATGGTTCGGGCAATTTTCGGGTGAACATTTCGCTACGGCGCCGTCCGGGTCGTGGCGGCTGATGATTGGGCGCCGCCAGTCGCGGGCAGGTTTTGCGAGGTATCGAAGCGTTGTGGGCTTTCGACCAGGGCTGCGATCGTAATTCCACCGTAAACGTACCGGCCCTTTTTGACCTGGATATCGGGGTGCATATTTGCGGGCAGGTACAGTTCAACGGTGGAGCCGAACTTGATCATGCCGAAGCGTTGGCCATGCTGGAGGATATCGTGCTCGTCGACGCCGCAGACGATCGTGCGCGCCAATCGGCCGGCGATTTGGCGCACGGCAGCGAGGCGCTGATGGGTCGTCGGGTGCACCAGCAGGAGCAGATTCGATTCGTTTTCCTCGACCGACCTGGGATTCAGCACGCTGAGATGATTGCCGGGCCGGTGAGCGATTGACTTGATGGTGGCGTGGCAGGGTGAGCGGTTGACGTGTACGTCCAGTATGCTCATGAAAATGCGGATGCACGTTGCCGGCCCATCCAACGGGTCGAAGTGATCGAGCGTGTGGATCGAACTGATACGTCCGTCGGCGGGGCAGACGACGGCGCCTCGCTGTGTGGGCACGCTGCGGTTGGGGTCGCGGAAAAAGCTCAACAGGGCAGCGGTGATCGTTGCCCATGCGAGCGCCAGCCACCAGAGGCCGCCGATCAGAGACGTGGCGGTCAGTATCAGGCCGATCAACAGGATCGACCGCCATTCGCGTTTGCCGTAGCTGCTGAGCATGCGGATAAATCAAGGCTCGCCTCGGTGGCGAGACAGGTTGAAGGGGCCCCTTTGAAAAATCCTCCGCGAGAGGGTCAGACCCTGTTTGCTTGGCAAAGAGGGGACTGGCCCCGTGTTTTCCAGAGGCTCCTAAGAGTCGCACCTCCGGCTGGCGGTCAACGATCGTTCATGCGCGCGATGAACATGCCCGCCACACCGAACACGACGGTGCCGATTGCGAGGATCAGGTACAGCCACCATGTCTCGGCAAAGGTCGTGGTAAGCGAACTGCTGACGCCGGCGACACCGTAGATCGCGACGATCAACGCGATGACGAGACATGCGGTGGCACCGAACAGCAGTCCAGCGCTCAGGCCGCTCCAGGTTGCGTCGTATGGGTCGGCGATGACCACGCTGATGGGCATGCCGCCCCCGTCATCGGGCCCGCTGGCGGGGGGCATCTCGAGGCCTGTCTCGAATGACCCGGAAGCGCCCGGCAGTGCCCCGACCTTGCTGTCCGACGCCGTGTCGCTTAGCTGAATTTCTTCGATCAACTCGGCGCCGAGGCTGCTGTCGTCGCTTTCGCGTGTCAGATCGAGCAGACCGCTGCCCGAGCCGACGCTCTCAAGCGCCATCTCTTCGTCCTCGGCGGCCTGGGTTACCCGGGTTTGAGCCATCGGGTCGGCGGTGTCGACCTCGTCGGCCTCGAAGATATTGATTCCGCTGCCGTGGCCGCTGTCCATCTTGGCATCGACGACGCCTGACCCGTCGGCCAAATCCATGCCGGTGCCCGAGCCGGTGCCGGTATCCTCGAGCGAGATGCCCAACCCCGAACCGGTGCCGCTATCCTGCAACGGTATGCCGGTGCCCGAGCCGGTCAGTTCCAGGTCGCTTTCTTCGGGGTCGGTGTCCGCAGCTTTCATCTCGGCAATTATCTCACTGTCGATCAACGCCTCGACCTTGTCACGCTTGAACATGACCTTGTCACGATCGCGAAAGACTTGAAGTTTGCCGCCGACGCCCAATTGCCGCACCTGATCCTCGCTGATGCCGAGTTCTTGGGCCGCCTCCTCCAGACTGTAGAACAGTTTAGCCATGACAAACGCTCCTGGTGGGCAATTTGCTCAGTTAACCTTAGTATGTGAGAAGCGATCGGGCAAGTGCCGCCCTCGCTTTACCACCGTCGTCCCCCAAGGGAAAGGCCCCGTCGTGCCCCATCGATCGCGGCTGATTCAGCCGGTCAATCTGCCCCTGGCGAACCTGCCGGCCAGCCTCGACGGCCTGAGAATCGCGCATTTGACGGACCTGCATATTACCCGGCCACGACGCCGGCTCAACCGGATCCGCGCCCTGCTGGGCAATCTGAGGGTCGATCTGGTCGTGTTCACCGGTGATTACATCACCCACGTGGACGATGTTGACGCCGGCGTCGCCGTGATGGCGCAACTGTGCCAGTCGGTGAAGCCGCGGCTGGCGATGTTTGGGGTGTTTGGCAACCACGACACGCCGGAGTTGCGCAAGCGGTTGGCCAAGTTGCCCGTTCACTGGCTCAACAACCAGACGCATCGGTTCGAGGATCTGCCCCTAGAGATCAGCGGTTTCGAGGCGGACACCATCGCCATGCCCGACAGCGTGGCAACACTGTTCGACTTCGAGTCGGGCAACGGTGGCGCCCCACCGGGCGCGGTGGTTAGCGGCGACCCGCCGCCGCGGCCTGTACGCCTCTTACTGAGCCACTTTCCGCACTACTTGCCCGTTGCCGCCGACTTGGGCGTCGATGTCATGATCGCCGGCCACACGCACGGCGGCCAGATGCGCTTGCCTGGCGCCCGCGCGATTTACAACTCGGCTGACCTGCCCCGGCATTTGACAAGCGGCATTCTCCGACATCGTGATACTCTCGGCGTGATCAGCCGTGGCTTGGGTGAATCGCGATTTCCGCTGCGATTGTTCTGCCCTCCGCACCTGCCTATCTATACTCTACGCAACGGGACGCCGCCCGGGAAATACACCGATCACATCGAACTGCTCGAACGGTGGTAATCCGTGATATTTGAGAGGTAGTTCTTCTGTCGCTGGACCTGACCCACGCCGATTACGCGGAGCTGACCGAAAGGTACAGCGATTATCTACGCGATGCCCTGGGTGATAAATACCTGGGACTGTCGGCCAAATGGCAGGCCCAGGACATCATCATCGGCATGAGTGACATCGACTATCGCGTACTTCTGACAGCGGACGCGACCGTCGAAGATTGGATCGTCGTCGACCACGCCTGCGGTGAAATACATCAGCAGCTTGCGCGGGCACATCGGCAATGGTGGCGAGTTCTCGAGCATACGCCCGGCGCCGGGCAGAGTGACGCCGAGCTTCTCGATGAGCGTAGGTATCATCCCGAGTTGCGCTTCTGGCACGTCGCGCACGGATCGAGCGACTTGCTGAAAGCGATGATCCGCCGTTTCGAGGACAAACCGTGGGAATATCGCGATGAACTCTACCACCTCAAGCGGTTGACCTATTTTTACAGCCCGTATCAACAGGGGATCGACCCGCCGATCAATCTGGCCGGGTACGAACGTGAGTATGACATGCACAGCCGATGCTGGCATTACTTTGCACCGGCCATGCTGTCGGTCGCCAGCCTGTTGCGCGGCCGGGGCTTTGAGGGCAAAAGGGCGGCCCTCAACTGGCTGGGCCAGCGGTTTCCTCACCATACGATCTGGCGACGGGTCATCGATATCGTTGATGCACGCTACGACGTGGCGGAAACCACCAACCTCGGTTTGCGCGCGCAATTCGATGAGCAAATGTTTGACGTGTTCAAGGACATGCTCGGGCCGGTTCGTCAGAGCCTGCGTTTCATGGCTTGGCCTGTCGAAGTGGAGCCGGTCGCGATGAAGCAGCAGCTTCAGGGCGACACGTCTGTCGAAGGCGCCATGATGGCGCTTACCGATGCCGTCAGATTCGCGCGCATTCGCCTAGGGCGTTACCTGTTTTACATCGATCCGCCCGAGGGATTCGACGCCGGGCATGCGCTTTGCGACGAAGCGCAATGGTTGGGCGTCGCATACCGTACGCCGCTGCAAGTCGGCGCCGCCCACCTGGATCTCGACGCCGAGGCACCGCCCGAGCGGGTCTTCTCGCAAATTGTCGGCCGGGCATTGACCCAAGACGAATCAACTTCTCTGAAAGCTGCAGCAACAATCGCTTCGACACAGTTAATCCAATACGATCAGGCCCGCCAGGCGTTCCATCAGTTCTGCCCGTTCTGGCTCAATTTTTACAGGTTGCTCGAAGAATACGCCCAAAATCTCTTCCGCCTGCTTGAGCGAGATCGATGAGCACGCCCGGCTTTCACTTCTGAGGTTCATCGGTTGCAAGTTCGCGTACGCGGGTCGCCATTCAATGACATCGCGGTGCCTCCTTTTGCAACTGTATTTACAGAGACGCCCGGTCAAGGTCCGCAACGTGATGTTCGTAAGTAACTGTAAACAGGGTCCCACACCCCACATCGAATGGCTGATTCAATCCGCGTTTCCGTCAATCATGGGTTGATTATTCTCGGCGGATATCCTATAAATGCTGGCACTGCATACCATTGTTGACGACCGGATTCGTGATGCGAAATGAGATCGGCATGTCGTGTTTGGCGGGGCTGTGCCTGCTCGTTTTGAGCGGGTGCGGTGCTGGGGTTGAGATCCCGCAACGCGATGAATTCGATGCCGCCGTGAGCGCGTACCTGGAACAGAAGACCATGCAATTGGCGATCGTGGATTATCTTGAGTTCGAACTTGCTGACACCGGTCGCAGTGCCTCGGCGACGATCTCGTTACAGTACAGTGGCGAGGGCGTGGCGCCGGTGAAAGTGTGGTTCCGCTTCCAATTCGAGAAAACGGCTAATGGGTGGCTGGTCGCTTCCCATCGGAAACGTTAGACCCGGCATTGCAGAAAGGTGAACGCCGATGAAGCTTACGATCGGAACGTGTCAATTCCCGGTGTCGAAGGACATCAAGAGCAATACGCGGTACGTGCTGCGCCAGATGAAGCAGGGGCGCAAGAACGGCGCGGAGGTCGTAAGTTTTTCAGAGGCTGCGCTGTCGGGTTACGCCGGCTGCGAGTTTCCGACCTTTGAGGGCTACGACTGGCCGCTGCTCGAACGGTGTACGCAGCAGGTGATGGATCTTGCCAAGGAACTGAAGCTGTGGGTCGTGCTCGGTTCGAGCCATCGGCTTACCGATAAGCTCAAAGCGCACAACAGCCACTACATCATCAACGATCGCGGCAGGATCATCGACCGTTACGACAAGATGTTCTGCGCCGGCAACCGCAGCGAAAAAACGGGCGACTTCGTGAACTACCGGGCGGGCGATCACTTCTGCATCTTCTCGATCAAGGGCATCAAGTGCGGCGTGCAGATCTGCCACGACTTTCGTTACCAGGAAACTTATCGTGAGCATTACCGGCGGGGCGTGAAGCTGATGTTTCAGGCCTTCCAGATGGGCGGGCGCAAGAAATCGCAGATCGATAACAACGACCGCAAATGGGAGGACATCGTGCCCGCGACGATGCAAACCTACGCCGCGAACAACGGCATGCGGATCAGCGTCACCAACACCTGCCGCAAATACAGTTCTCTGCCGTCGTTCTTCGTTGAGCTGGGCGGGGTGATCACCGGTCGGCTGCGCAACCACGTGCCGGGCGTGCTGATCTCGACGATGGACATGGACACGTACCTGCCCGATCCGTCGCGCCCGTGGCGGCAGCGCGCCATGCGCGGCATCTACCACAGCGGCACGCTCAAGAAAGACAAGCGCACCGAGTGCCGGACGACGTATTGATGACTTGACCGGACTGTTTGGAAACGCACCCCTTCGGGTCGCGGCTAAACTGGTGTTTTGGCACGTTCGAGCAGGGCCTTCATGTAGCCGATGGCATAGGCGGTGCCGGCGGCGGGGCCGGCGGCGGGGGTAAAACGTGGGGTGTGGTCGAGTATCATCGTGCCCCGGTAATCCGCCTCGATGAATGCTTTCATGGCAAGGGGCATGTCCATGTAGCCGCCGTCGACGAACGTCTCGACGAAGTGGGGCAGCGGCGCACTGACGTTGCGGAAATGGGCGATGAATATCTTGCCACGCCGGGCGAAGTATCGGATTGCTTCGAGCATGTTCCCGAACTGGTCGCCGCCTTCAAGCCAGCATCCGGTGCAAAACTCCATGCCCAGGTAATCGCTGTCGCCGATCTCAAATGCGCGTTCGTAATCAGCGAAGCTGTGGATCAGGCACGGTACGCCAGCCACCGCGGGCACGGGCGGGTCATTGGGGTGCAACGCCAAGCGCACACCTACCTCTTCGGCGACGGGGATGATCCTGCGAATAAAGTACGTGAAGTTGTCCCATATTTCGTCGGTGCTGAACGTGCGCCCGTGCGTTGGCGGCCGCTTGTCGAGCACCGCCATGTCCACCGCCCGCGCCGCCGCGCCGCCACGTGTCGGTTCGTTCTGCGTGCTCCAGACCTGATCGGGCTCCCAGGTGAACGTTGTGGTGAAAATTCCCGCCCGTCCCAGGTTGCGGATCAGCCTCGCGAACTGGTCGATGTCGCGGTCGCGGTCCGGCAGGGCCAGATGAATATTCGCCGACTTGCCCAAGCTGATATTGCCCGCGTTAAAAAGCGTCAGTCCCGCCGCTTCGACCTGCTGGCGCAGCGTGGCCAGGTATTCGTAGTCACGCTGATCGTCTTCCACCCACGTGTACACGTGGTGGACGCCGAGTTGGCGGACAAATTGCAGGTCGTCATCGGTCGGCGTCGGCGGGATTAGCACCGACAGCTTGATGCCCGGTTCAAGGTCAAGCGTTGGACTGGGTCGTGTCATGATGTCCACGTCACGCGCACGAGCGGTCAGAGCTTGATTTGGCATTCCCACAGGTGGCCGGCGCGATTGGGGTTGTCGGTCTCGCCGATGTAGACCAGGTACGTTCCGTTGCGCTTGGTCAGTGTCAGGGCGTGGACGATGATGCACCGCTCGGCGGTCTCGTGGTCCGCGACGGGCCAGAAGGGCGTGATGCGTTTTTTCTTTTCGACATCGACGACGAAGACATGCGTCGCGTAGTATGCCCCGCCGGCGCAGAACAGCAGGCCGCGGTCGGCATCGTAGGCGATCCCCTCGAGCCGGCCTCCGCGGTGGAACGCGTATTCCTGCGACTCGCCCGTCTGCTTGTCCACGCGATACAGCCCGCCGAGTTCGGTCGTCAGGTACATGCCCCCGTCGCCGATGTCGATCCCGTTGGCGATTGACTGCGTAAAAGCATTGACGACGGGCAGGCCCTCAGGCAGATATTGATAGCCGTCCTCGGGGTTGTACCGAAACAGCACGGGGATGTCCGCCACCGAGCGTTTGCGGATCAGTCGGCGCACCACCTCCAGTTCGTCCTCGCGAACATTGTGCAGGGGGCGGGTTCTTCTATGCGATATTCCCCAGAGGTTTCCCTCGTTGTCGCAGCGAGCCTTGTGGGAATTGACGGGCTCGGCCATGTCAAACGTGCGATCGTTTTTCATGTCATAGCCAAACGAGTTGCGCAGCGGGTAGCAGTTTCCGTAGAACACCTTGCGAAGTTTGTCGTATGCAATCGTTTGGATGTAATCACGTTTGACAGGTCTCGCGATGAAATCGATTCGTCCCGTCTCCGGATCAAGCCGAAAGATCCTCCCGCCGGGTGCGTCGGGATTCGTTTTCAGTTGGTGCAGCCCGGCGACGGCGAAAAAGATGCCGCCCTCGCCGTCCGCCTCGAACGAGCGATGAATCTTCACGTCGTAACGCTCGCAAAACTCGCGGTCCTGATACGCCAGGTCGGCGAATTGCTTCGTGTCAGGATCGAAGCTGACGAGAATCTGGTTGGCAAGCGACGTCAGGCCACAATAGACCTGTCCGTTGGGATCGTGGTGGTGCAGCGAGACGAACGAGACCATCTTCCCCGCGTTCGGGTCGGCTTGGTCGTCGTCGAAGTTCAACTCGGCCTGCTGCATGGCCGCCACCGTATCGATCGGCAGGCTGAAGTCCTGAAACTTGCGGGCGGTTGTTTGGCATGATGCCATGGCAATGCCTTTCAGATTTGCGTGTCGGCCTCGGATTCCTGCCGGGCTGTCGCGGTGCGCTTCGATTTGGGTGTGTAGCGCAGTATCACGTGGCTTGTGATGCCCTCGATTTCAAACGCGTTGATCGGCTTGATTTCGAGCGTGTTCTCGCCGTCGTGCAAGCGCCAGGCAAAATCGCCGCTGCGCTCGACGGCCTCGTGCGGCAGCACATCGAGGAATCGCCGGTCATGGTCGTCGTAGGGCAATCGCCAGACATGTTCGGCTGCCAACTCGATCCACGCACCGTCGT
>CAUYYV010000136.1:0-8790 GCA_963577075.1 Phycisphaerae bacterium | reverse complement strand
AGGTCCAATGACCAGCGAAAGCTGTTCGAGGAGGTCGAGGAGATCGCCCAACCGGACACAAGCTGGTACCACCCGGTGATGGATCGCTACAGCGACGCCGAGCATCGCCGGGGGCAGACCCAGCGAGGCGCCGTGCTGTTGACCGCTTCGCAGGAGCGTGTGCTGTTCCTCCAATTCAACTACTGCCGCTACAGGGTATGCAAGCTACGTGACAAGCTGTGCGCCGCGGGCGACGGGTTCGACGCCGACCAAGCCATCGAGTTGCTGGCCTGGCACCGCCGCGCCGAGCAGTTGCACGACCAAATCGCCCAGACGAACCTGGCACTGGTCCTGGCGATGGGCAAGCGAACGCGGATGAGTGAGGTCGACTTCGGCGATCTGGTCAGCGAAGGAAATATGGCGCTGCTCCGCGCGATTGACAAGTTCGACGTAGCGCGTGGGTTTAAGTTCTCGACCTACGCCTGCCGCGCGATCCTCAAGGCGTTCAGCCGCGCCGGCGTCAAGCTCAGCCGATACCGCGGCATGTTCCCCACCGACTTCGACCCGGCGCTCGAGCGGTCCGACTACGCCGATATCCGCCGTGCCGCGATTGAGGATGACTGTGCCGACGAGATCAAGCACATCATCCGCGAGAATCGCGCGGAACTGTCCGATATCGAGCAGGAAGTGATCGAGCACCGCTTCGCCATCGACCGCAAGCTCCATCGCGAGACGATCAGTTCGCCCATGACGCTCGAACAGGTCGGCAGGATCATAGGCGTGACCAAGGAACGTGTCCGCCAGATCCAGAACAAGGCGCTCGAAAAGATCCGCCAATCGCTCGAAGAGGACTACCTCGGCTGACCTCGCCGAACAGCAACATCAACCCCATCCCGCGCCACCCTACGGCACGGGATTTTTCATGCGCGGCAAAAACTGATGAACCCGGCCATTGTGGTCCGGGAAGATGGATGTGCATCACAACCGGTAAAACGCGATCGCGTTGTCATGAAACAGCTGGCGTCGTTCGACCGGGGACGCGTCAGCGACAGCGTCATCCAGTGTTTGCACCCAGCGTGGGTAACCTGTCGCAAGCGTGGCAACCGGCCAATCGCCACCGTACATCACGCGACCGAACCCGAAGCAGTCGATCGCGTGGTCGATGTACGGCCTCAGGTCCTCGGCCGTCCAGTCGTCGTGATCGGCCTCGGTCGCCAGGCCGGATATCTTGCAGTGCACATTTTCCATCAACGCCAGTTCACGCATCTCATCGCGCCACGGATCGAGCAGGTGGTTCTTGATATCGGGCTTGCCGATGTGATCGAGGATGAACCGCACACCCGGACACTTGCTCACCATTTTAATCGTGTTTGCCATCTGCACGTGTGAAATGCAAATATCGAAACTGAAATCGAACTCGGCCAGCAGTTGCACTCCAGCAATGAAGTCGCTTTGCAGACAGAACCCGAGATCCGGCTCGGACTCTATCACGCGCCGAACCCCCTTGACCAGAGGATTCTGGACCAGTTGATCGAGTTCACCGCGTACGGCCGGACCATTGTCAAGCGGCGCCTTCGACACGATCCCGCGAATCCTCGGATCCCGCTCGGCGAGCTGAGACACCCACTGCGTCTCATGCTGAAACTGCGCCGGGTGACATTCGCACTGCAGAAACACCATCTGTTCGACCACTACGTCCCCGCAAGCGACGTCGTAGTCGGCCGGCAGATGAAGTTTGTTGATGGCCGGACACTTGGCCAGCCAAGGATACGACAATCGGCCCGGATCCCACAGGTGCACATGGGTATCCACCAGCGGGAAATTAGGCATCTTCGCGCTCCGCCGACCGGGTTCCGGGCATTGGCAATGACCGATAAAAACCCTCTTCGCGATGGAACTCCGCAGCCGCCGATCGCATCTTATGATAAAAACGGTTTCTGATCAATGCGAGGCGAGCCGGATGCATCAGGTAATCCAACAACTCGAGCGAGCGCGGCGGATGGCGAGGCTAATGCTCGTGGCCCAACAACTGATGCAGTGGACCACGGTATTGCTGCTGGTCGTATTGGCCTGTGGCGTGGCGGATTACCTGCTGCGACTGCCGGGCTGGCTGCGCCTAGTCGTTGATGCAGCCGTCGTGGCGATGGCCGGCTCGTGGCTCTACGGCCGGCTGCGCCAAGCGGTACGGTTCCGCCCCGCGCTGAGCACGATTGCCCTACGCATCGAAAGACTGCAACCACAACTGGCCGGCCTGCTGGCCAGCAGCGTCGAGTTCACCGCCAACGCACGCGAGTATGCCAACCCGCGAACCAGCATCATGACCGACGCCGCCGTTGAGGATGCAAAGCGTCGGCTCGACGGCCAACGGATGCGCGGCATTCTCAAACTCGGACGCACACTACGCATCGCAGCGTTGTTCGGCGTCGTGCTGGGCGCCTCCGGATCAACCATCGCCGCCGTGCCGGATCAAAGCTCGATCGCGCTGCGCCGATGGCTGCAACCTTTGGGCGACACCACCTGGCCACGGCGAACGAGCGTCGTCAGCCTCACGAACCAAAAAGTCTGGCCCGATGATACGCCCCTGCCGCTCGAGGCCCGGGTCGAGCAGGGTTATCGCGATGGCATGCGCGCATGGGCCGTGACCCGCCTGATCGATGCCGACGGCGATCACGGTGCGGTGCAGACGATGTGGATGACCCCGCAAGCGAACAAGGAGCAGACGTTTCGCCACGAAGTCGACTGGAAAGCGGTTGCCGACCGCTCGGGTAGATCGACGCAGCATCGCCGCTGGACCCACGTCGAGTTTTATTTTCGGGCCGGCGATGATCGAACCGAGCCCCAGCGCATCAAACTCGTGCCCCGACCCACGGTGGGCACGGTGACGGCCCACCTGGCGCCTCCCAATTATGCCCGCGCCCTGATTGGTGAACAGGATGTCGTGCTGCAACGGGGTGCCACGGACGCCGGCGCGCACGAACTGTCCACCACGTCGGCGTTGATCGGTTCACAGGTGCTGCTGCGCTTCGAGGTGCAGGGTTCACAGCTTGATGGTAAGGACGGTGTCCTAGACTGGGCGAAGGTGCTCCCCGGATTGGCCAGCCAGTCAGGTGCTGCGTTCAAATACGATCGCCAGACGATCGAGGCGGAATTCACGCTGCGCCGGACGGTGCAGAGCCGCATCGTGTTGAAAGACGTGTACGGCCATCTGAACCTGAGTGAGCACGAGTATCGGATCGAAGCGGTCGTCGACCAGTTGCCCACCGTATCAATCACCGCCCCGGCCACCGACGAATCGGTGCTGGCCACCGCCGTGGTGCCGATCAGCGCCGCGTCACGCGACGATGTCGGCCTCGAGGGTTTGGCGATCGAAGCACACTGGCAGAACCGCGATCCACCGCCGGGCAAAGGCCCCTTCACTGATGAGAAAACCGAAGTGCTCGCCGAAATCACCGGGCGCCGGGCGCAGATGGTGCTCGATCACGAATTGGACTTGGGCAAGTATGAACCAAGACCGGGCCAGCACGTGATGCTGCACGCCACGACCCGCGATGTGTATGAACTTGACGCCAATCGTCACGATCCGGTCCGCTCGACGGCGCGTACGTTGCACATCATTGATGACGCCACTTTGATCGAGGAAATCCGCGGCGAATTGGCGGCGTTGCGTCGATCGGTAATCCGGCTGGAAAACCGCCAGACACAGCTGGCGCAACAGCCTCCACAGAAACTGGGACCGCAACAGGAGCAGTTGACCCGCCGCATCGAAACCCAGCGGTCTTTCGTCGGTTCGCTGGTCGACCGGATCAACCGTAACCGCCTGAAAGGCGACGCGGCTGCGCCCCTGCATGAGATGATGCAGCAAAGCGACACGCTGCTGGGCCTGGCGGCGCAGTCTTCCATGCAAGCGGCCCAAAGGCTCAAGCAGGCCGACCAACAACGCGATGAAGATTCCAATCGCGCCGAGCGGCAAACCGAGCAGGCCCGCCGGCAACAGGAACAGGCCGCCGAAAAGCTGTCGCAACTGTCACGAATGCTCGATCAGAGCGGTGATGTATTGACGCTGCGGTCGCAGTTGCAGGCGATCTACAAACAGCAGACCGACCTGGCCGAGGATACCCGCCGACAGTTGCCCCGTACGCTCGGCCAAAAGCCTGAGCAACTCGGTGACACCGATCGTGAAAAAATCAAGCAGTTGGCCGACCGTCAGCAGTCGCTGAAAGAGGAGTCAAAAAGTCTGGTCAAGCGGATGCAGTCGATGGCGCAGGTCCTGTCACGTCAGAGCACCGAGCCATCCGACCAGGCGGCGGCCGGGGCGTTGTCGGACGCAGCCGCGCTCGCCCAGCGACAGGGCTTGGCTGAGCAGATGCAAAACGCCGGCGAGTTGACGCGAGACAACAAGCTCTCGCAGGCCGCCGGCCAGCAGGAACAGAGCGCCGCGGTGGTGCAGCAGATGCTCGAAAAACTTGATGAGCAGCAGCGTCGCGAACAGGAGGTCCTGCGCCGACAACTGCTGAAGCTGGCGCAGGCGATCGAGAAACTGATTTCGCAGCAGAAGCGGCAGCTTGAGCGGCTGGCGCAGGCCGAGGCATTGCCGCCGCTGGTTGACGCCCTGGGCACGCTCTGGCGCAACACGCTATCCGTAACGGCCCAGGCGCAGCAGGCAAGCGACACCAAATCGGTTGCTCAACTGCTGGGCCAGGCCGCAGAGCAACAGGCGTTGGCCGTGACGGCGCTGCGCAACCAGCAACACGATGAGACAGGCAAGTCAGAGAACCAGTCTCTGACAAAACTCGAAGAGGCTCTGAAACTCGTACGCGACATGCGGGGTGAGCAGGCTGAGCAGGAGAACCACAGGCAGCGCGACGAGATGCGCCGCCGGTATCAGCAACTGGCAGCGCGGCAGCGGAACCTGCACGACAAGACCAAGCCGTTCGCGGGCCTTGAAGAACTATCGCGCCGCGCGCAGGTTGCGGTTCGTCGAATCGGGCTGGCCGAATCGGACCTACGCAACGACGCCGACGAACTGCGCCAAAAGATGGCGCAGACCATCGTGTTCGTGCACCTGCACGGGCGCATTGAAGCGGTCGCAACCGGGTTGGCCGACCGGATGCGCCACGGTGAATTGGGGCCCAGGGATCTGATCGATCAGCGACTGATCGCGTCGATGCTCGAAGCGATGGCCAAGGCGTTGAAACGCGATGATCAGGATGAGCCATTCGCATCGTCGCGCGCACAGGGCGGCGGCAGCAGCGGTTCCGGGCGTTCCGGAGGCGGTGCACTCGTCCCGCCGGTGGTGGAATTGAAGTTGCTGCGTGGCGTGCAGCAAGTGATCTACGAACAGACGAAATTCGCAGCGACGTTGGATCGCATCCCCGATGCCGACCTGCACAGCCGATGGCTGCAGCAGTTATCAACTGACCAGCGTGACCTGGCGGGCCTGGGCAGGCGTCTGATTGAAAAAATGCAAAGCGGGTCGCCCACGCCGGACAATGAGGAACCGCGCTAATGCATTGGAGCCGCCTGATCTGTCTGTGTGTTATTATGTCGAGGTTCTTATACGCCACGGCGGGTGCTGCCGAAGGCCCGTCACTGGACGAGCTATTGAATCTGTCGCCACCAAAGAACGCCGATGCGCCGCCCACTACGGAACCGACCATATCGGAAGCCGTGCGCGTGGACCCGGTGATCGAGCAAAACCTAGTCGAGCAAGATCCTGGCGACCTGTTCAGCCAAGCGATCGAGCGAATGGAGGCCGCGGCCCGTCGCCTCGCCGTATCGCGCGACGCCGGTGTGCCCACGCAACGCGTTCAGGAAGAAGCCATGGCCAAGCTCGACCAACTTATCGCCGAGGTCCAGAAAAACGCACAACAGTTCGGCGATCCGAACAACGCTGACAGCCAACCACAGGACGCCGAGCAGGGCAGTTCCGGCAACGAACCGCAGAACCGTGGCAATTCTTCCTCGCAACTGCCCGGCGACAATCAGCCGAACCCGGATACATTTTCGCCCGGCCAGGTCCGCCAGTTGGGGCGAGACGGCAAACCGTTGACCGAAACACGGCGTGAATGGGGCAACCTGCCTGCCCACCTGCGCGATGAATTGCTGCAGGGTCTGGCCGAGCCGTTCAGCCCCGTCTATCGAGCGCTGACCGAAGCGTATTATCGCCGCCTGGCCGAAGAGGGGAGCAAGTGAGGCTTTTAATTATCAATTTTCGGTTTTTGATTTGGCTCGGTGTGGCGGCCCTGATTGTTGTCTTTGTGATCAGCGATGTGGCGCCCGCTCAAGAACCCGGCGCAGCAAAAAGCGACACAGAGGTGGACTTCGTCGAGATCACGCCGCAGTTGCGACGGGCGGTTCAGCGGGGGCTGGCTTACCTGGCATCGGCCCAGGCAGACGACGGAAGCTACGGCCAGCGGTATGGCAAACACGTGGGAATCACGGCCCTAGCATGCCTGGCGTTCATGGCTGACGGCAATCTGCCCGGGCGGGGCCGGTACGGCGAACAAGTGCAGAAGGGGCTCAAGTTCGTGCTCGACAACGCACGCGAGTCCGGCTTGATCGCCGGGCCAAATACGTCGCACGGGCCGATGTACGGCCACGGATTCGCGACGCTGTTTCTTGCCGAAATCTACGGCATGACGCAGGACCGGCGCATTCGTGAGAAGCTGACCAAGGCTGTGCGCATGATCGTGGCGACGCAGAATCACGAGGGCGGCTGGCGGTATCAGCCCGTGCCTCGCAACGCCGACCTTTCCGTGACCATCTGCCAGATTATGGCCCTACGCGCGGCGCGCAACAGCGGCGTCAGCGTACCCGGCCAAACCATCGAACGATCGATCACCTACGTGCGCCGCTGCCAGAACTCGTCGGACGGCGGTTTCCGGTACATGCTGCGCTCGGGCGGCTCTCAGTTTCCTCGCTCCGCGGCAGGCGTCGCCAGCCTTTACTATGCCGGCGTCTATGACGACGCGGCGTTGGACAAGGGCCTGGACTACCTGATGCGTCAGAAGGTCCGCGGTCATTCAGGCGGGCATTATTTCTACGGCCACTACTATGCCGTGCAAGCAACGTACCTGGCCGGCGGCGAGTATTGGCAGAAGTGGTTTCCCTGGATCCGCGAGCAACTGCTGGCGCGTCAGAACGCTACGGGCCAGTGGAAATCGACACAGGGCGAAGATTACGGCACCGCCATGGCGCTGCTGATCCTGCAAATACCCAACCGGCTTCTGCCGATCTTCCAGCGTTGATGCAACTTCCTGGCGTCCAACCCGGCCGGCTCGGCGTGTGTGGTGGGATGTTGATCGCGTTGGCTTCATCGCACGCGGCCGCACTGACACCGGCGACGCTCGTGGGCATCGCCCTCGAGCCACGCCGAATCACCATCCAGAGCATCCGATCGGATCGATTGACGTTTTTCGATGCGCAGCGTGAGTTGCGCAGCCAGCCGCTTGACCAGTTCCTGCAGATTCGAGATCTGCCCGGCGCTCAGGCATCCGTGCAACACTCGGCGGCTTCGGTGCTCGAGTTGACTGACGGCCAGCGCCTAGTCGGGCGATGGGCCGGCGAGGCCGACGACGGGCAGACGCTCATCTGGAGGCACGAACAACTTGGAATCGTGCGCGTTGAAATCGAGCGTGTTGCCGCCGTCGCGTTGGGCGTTGCCCTGCCGCCGAGACAGGCAACGGTCAACGATATCGTCTGGCTGGCCAATGGCGATCAACTTGCCGGATTCGTCGATGCCGTGGGCAAAGACTTTCTTGCCATTCAGCCCGCCGATGATGACTCGGGCAAAACGGTAAAGCTGCCGCTCGATCGCGTGCGCGCCTTGCGACTGGCCAAGCCCGCCAAGCAGCTGGTCAAGCCGATGCACTGGGTCTGGTTGGCCGACGGTTCGCGGATACGCGTTGATCAACTGGTGCTGGCGCGCAACGAATTGACACTACGCGCCGCCGAAACACGCATCGCCGTGGGCATCCCCCTCAAACGGGTGTCACGCATCGATTTTCGCTGTCCGCTGGGAAGTATCGTTGATCTGACCAGCCTCGATATGACGGTCGATGCGGGCGGCCAGGTACTGGGTCTGCCCACGCCACCGCGGATCGACGGCGAGCATCTTCGTCTGCAAGCGCCGGTGACCGTGACCTTTGTCTTGCCCGACGGCGTCGCCCGGTTCGCCGTCGCTGCAAAACTTGATTTCCATGACGATGACGCCCGCGCGCGGGCCTGGGCCGACATGGACCTGATCGTCCGCGCCGACCGCCATATCGTCGGTCGTTTTCACTTCAACGCCGATCAGCCCGAAGCGGCCATCAACCTGCCGATCAAGGCCCACTCACTGACCCTTGAACTCGATACAGCCGACAACGGGCCGATCATGGACCAGCTGCGCCTCAGCCTCCCGGTGCTGTTTGTCGAGAACCGGTGAGTGCGCCCAGTGTGCTTGCCCTGCGCCGAGGCGCGAAAAAAATTTCACATCAACCAGTGCCTGCCCGGCTCAACGATACCGAAGAATTATTCGCGATTGATCCGCACCTATTGAAACGATTGTCCGGCGGACTCAGCTTTGCGCTTGGGAACGGGTCGTCAACGGGGTGGGCAGCGTGTCTTGCTGGGGTTGACCGGCCGGTCTGTTTTCGCCCGTGATCCGCTGGGGGTGGACGACGTTTTTGGCCAAGCCGGCCAGAGCGAGCAGGCGAATCTGACAATAAGTCAGGTCAAACTCGAACCATCGCATACCGTGCGCGGCGGAGCGTTGTTGCGCGTGATGGTTGTTGTGCCAGCCTTCGCCGAACGACAGCAACGCGACCCACC
>CAUYYV010000135.1:0-8803 GCA_963577075.1 Phycisphaerae bacterium | reverse complement strand
GACGTTTCATCGCAGCAACGCACGTCGGTCGACAGTTCCCATGCCGATAAATCGTAAATCTGTACCGGCCCCCGTTCAGCAATGGGACTTGCCCCGTGCTTCGGTCAGTCGCCTATGACCGTCACGACAATTTGGCGCCGGCGGGGGCGAACATCGCATTCGAGGTGAAAGATTTGCTGCCAGGTACCCAGCACGAGCCGACCGCTGCGTATCGGTACGGTCAATGATGGGCCAAGCAACGTGGCCTGCAAGTGCGAATGACTGTTGCCGTCGTGCCAAGCCTGCTCGTGGCCGTAGTCCCGGCCCGGTGGCATCAGTTTGTCGAGTATCTTCGGCAGGTCTCGCTTCAGGCCCGGCTCAAGCTCGATCGTGCCCAATGCTCCCGTGCTGCCGACGTTGAATGCCTGCGCCACCCCCGCGGTTACGCCCGAGTCGGCCACGATGCGTGACACCGAGTCGGTCAGGTCGTGCATGTCGCGGTGTCCAGTCGTTTCGACGGTGATATCCTGCTGGTAAACCATTTGTGTGTGCTCCTGCCATAATCAATGTTGTAACATTGTCGGGCCTGCGGTCTCGGCCGCAAAAGTGGGAGCATTGATGGTGCCGATATAATCACATCGAATCGGGAGGTACGCCCGGTTCTTTACGAGGTTGGGTCGATGATCGTGAAACCACTCAATCAGCCGCCCGCGTCGCGATTGACAAGACAGGTTGGCTGGTCGATCGCGATTTTCGCGTTGGCGTTGATCGTGCGCGGTGTACACCTGTGGCAGATCAGCGAGGCCCCGTTCTTTTCCGTGAAGATGATCGACGCCCTCAGCTATGACGACATGGCGAGGCAGATCGCCGGCGGGGACTGGCTCGGCAATGAGGTTTTTTTCCAAGCGCCGCTGTATCCCTACGTTCTCGGCGCAATCTACCGCGTGTTCGGCGATGACGTCTTCGTGGTGCGATTGATTCAGGCGGTCATCGGCTCGCTTTCGTGCGTCCTGCTGGCCGCCGCGGGGGTGCGGTGGTTTTCAAGACCGGCAGGCGTCACGGCAGGCGTGATGCTCGCGTTGTATCCGCCGGCCATCTTTTTTGACAGCCTGATCCAAAAGGCCGGGCTCGGGCTGTTTTTGCTCTGTCTGGTCTTGTGGATCCTGGGAAGGATCGTCGATCGACCAAAATCGACGACCTTGCTGGGACTTGGCGCGGCCCTGGGATTTCTGATCCTGACACGCGAGAATGCATTGCTGTTTGTCCCGGTCATCCTTGTCTGGTTGGCCGTGCGTTTTCATGGTCCAGGTATGCGGCCGGCGGTCATGGCGGCCATGTTGCTGATCGGGCTGGCCATCGTGTTGACGCCCGTTGCCGTCCGCAACTGGTACGTGGGAGGCGAGTTTCATCTGACCACGTCGCAGTTCGGACCGAACTTTTTCGTCGGCAACAGCGAGCGCGCCGACGGGACCTATAAGCCCATAAGGTTTGGGCGGGCGGACATGCGTGAGGCGATCGAGGACTACGTCATGATGGCCGAGCAAAACGTTGGCCGGAAACTGACGCGTTCCGAGGTATCGTCGTATTACATGCAGCGGGCGGTGCATTTTATCCGGACACATCCCGGTGATTGGCTGGGTCTGATGGGTCGCAAGTTCATGCTGACCTGGAACGCGGTCGAGATTGCCGACACGGAAGATCAGTACAGCTTTGCCGACTGGTCGTTGCCGCTTCGATGGACGGACAGATTGTTTCACTTCGGCGTGCTGGCGCCGCTGGCGTCGTTGGGCATCTGGGTGACATGGCGTCAGCGCAAACGCGTGTGGCTGCTATACGTGATGGCCCTGGCGTACACGGCCGGCATTGTGTTGTTTTACGTGTTCGCCCGGTACCGCTTGCCGCTGGTACCGTTTCTGATTGTCTTCGCCGCCGCGGGGGTGGCGGGCTTGTGCGAACGAGTCATCACGTATGCCCGGGGCGTGTGGTTGGCCGAGCCGGGTGAGTTTGACCGGAACGCTTTGGCGACGATGGCCGGTTCGGTGGTCACGGTGTTGATTGTCGCCCTGTTCTGCAACCTGCCCGGGTTCACGGTGACGTCGAAAGATCGGATGCGTGCGGTGACGCACAACAACGTGGGCGCCGCACTGATCGATCAGCAACGCTACGAAGAGGCGGCCGGGCAGTACCGCGCTGCGCTCGAACTTGAGCCCGGCTACGCCGAGGCCCTTTTCAACCTGGGCCTGGTCTTCTACGAACTTGACAGGTTTGACGAAGCGATCGAGCAGTTCGAGATGGCTATTCACCTGCGGCCGATCGACCCCGACGCCCGTTTCGCGCTCGCCGTGGTGTATCACCGGCGCGGCCGACTTGACGACGCGATCAAACAGTACCGCGAAGTGCTCAAACAGAACCCCGGCCATGCCGGTGCGAAAGCGAACCTCGATAAGTTGCGGCACTCCGGAGATCCGAATTGATGCGCTCGCATGCCCGTTACCGCCGATACGCGATGGTTGGGCAGCCCGGGATTGCCGTTATCAGGTGCCGACATCATAATAATGGTCAGCACGGGTACGAGCGATGAAACTGACGCCGCAACAGGTCGAGCAATTCCAGCGTGACAACTTCCTGATCGCCGAAGATGTTTTGTCGGAAAGCGACCTTGCACCGATGATTGTCGGCATCAGCCAATGGCTCGACACCCGGGCCCGGCAACTGTACGCCGAGGGCAAGATCGACGACTTGTGCGAGTCCCAGCCGTTTGACCGTCGCTTCGCGTTGCTGTTTGGCCAGTGTCCGCAGATCGACGACGGGCTCGACATCATGTACATGCAATGCCAGGCCGTCTACGAGTTTTTGCGCAACGATAATCTGATGGATGCGGTCGAATCTCTGGTCGGCCCGGAGATCACCTGCAATCCTATCCAGCACCTGCGCGCGAAAGTGCCGGCCGGGTTGTTGCAGAACAGCGACGGCTATTCCGGTGTAAGCGTGCCTTGGCATCAGGATGCGGCCGTGACGTGGGAGGAGGCCGACTCGTCCAACATCATCACCTGCTGGATACCGCTGACCGACGCGACGCGGGCCAATGGTTGCATGCAGGTGATCCCCCGATGCGCTGCCATGGGGTATCTCGAGCACGATTCGATGCCCAAGACGCACATCAAGCCCGGTGTGATGCCGCAGACGCAACCGGTCGTCGCCGAATGCCGCAAAGGCGGCGTGATTTTCATGACCAAGTTTACGCCGCACCACTCGACGAACAATGTCAGCGACGGGATTCGCTGGAGCCTGGACCTTCGCTATCAGCCAACGGGCGAGCCGACCGGGCGGCCGTTCTGGCCCGCGTTCGTCACGCACAGCGGCGCCAACCCCTCATCCGTCCAGACCGATCACGCCGACTGGTGCCGCCAATGGGACGAAGCGCTCGAAAGTTCCAAGGGCATGAAATGGCACCGAACTCACCACAAGAACGCGTATTGATGCGTTCCACAAATATCCCAGGAGGCTCACAGGCAACACCGGAGGTCAATTCTGTGGGATAATGTGTTACCGAGGCGCCATCACGCCAGTTCAAGTGGCGCGTTTACCAGGTTTTCCACGCCGTCTGCCGTGATGAGGTATTGATTCTCCAGCCGAATTCCCTGGGCCAGTTCCTGTCCGTACTGGCCCGGTTCGACGCAGATCACCTCGCCGGCCATAAACTCATCGTCCCAGTGCGGGTTGAGGTGTGGAAACTCGTGCGGCTGGAGCCCGATGCCGTGGCCGAGGTGATGCACCATCGGCGTGCCGCCCTGGTCTTGTAGGAACTGATCGATCATCGCAAAAAGCTGCTTGCCACGCGTGCCTGGCTTGACGGTTTGCTCGACGACTTCCAGGGCATCGGTGATACGCTGCCAGGCTTGCACCTGGGCGTCCGTCGGGTTGCGATCGACGCTGATCGTTCGCGTGTTGTCGGCACGGTAGCCGCGACGCTCCGGGCCGAGGTCAAAGATGTATAGTTCGCCCGCCTTTGCTTTTCGCCCCTGTCGCGGCAGCCCGCCCATCGCGCCGCAGGCGTAGTCGTTGCCCAGCGCGCCTGACAACGGCTCACCCGCCGCCTCAACCGCGGCCGCGTGAAGCTCATTGAACACGTGCAACTCGTCGACGCCCGGCTCGACGATCTCGCGGGCACGCTTGTGCATGGCTTCCGTGCAGCGGATCGATCTTCTGAGCAACTCCAATTCGTCTGCGTCCTTGACCCGGCGCATCTGCCATAGCTCGTCGTCGATGGCCTCGCACGACCCGTCAAACCCGAGTATGACCCGGGCGCTGACCTGCGATGTGTCGACGCCGATGCGCCTGGCCTTGCCCGCCTTGAGTTGCGCGATCACCTGCTCGGCTACCACGTTGGGCTGTTCCTGGCGAAGCGTCGCCATGTGCTGGGCGACGAACGAGTCGATCGTGTCGGCCGCCGCCCGGTCGGTCGGGTCGTTCGCCGTCGTCAGCCAGGACCGGCCGTCACTGAAGATCACCGCCGCGCTCTGGTGGAACCAGAACCGTCGAAACCCGGTGAAATAGTAAACGTGCCAATCAAGCCCGCAGACCGCCGCATCCAGCTTCCGGCGCTGCAGCACATTGATCAACCGCTTTTGACGTGTTCGGCATTGATCAAGGTTGAGCATGACATGCAATATACCGCTTGCCGCGTGACCGGGCGAGCCCTCGCCCCCGCTTGACCCCCGTTGCCGGCGTGTTCATAATCGCCGATGTCGGGTTTGGTGGTGCAGGTAAAGGATACGAAACATGGCGAAGATCAAGGGGCCCGCGATTTTTCTTGCGCAGTTCATGCGCGACCAGCCGCCTTACGACAACCTGGACAACATCGGCCAGTGGGTGGCCGGGCTGGGTTACAAGGGCGTGCAGATCCCCGCATGGGACGGGCGGGTGATCGACCTTGACAAGGCAGCCGAGTCGAAGGCGTATTGCGACGATTACCGCGCCAAGCTGGCGGGCATGGGCCTGGAGTTGACCGAGATCGCTTCGTATTTACAGGGGCAGGTGCTGGCTGTACACCCCGCGTACGATGTCGGGTTTGCCGCATTCCATCCGTCCGGACTTGGCGGCGAGGCACGCACACAATGGGCCGCCGGCGAATTGAAAAAGTGCGTCCACGCCTCGGCGAACCTGGGGTTGCGTAACATCCCGACGCTATCCGGTGGGTTCGCATGGCACATGATTTATCCCTGGCCGCAGCGGCCGCCGGGCGTCATCGACGAGGCGTTCGCCGAGTTGGCCAAACGCTGGCGCCCGGTGCTCGACCTGGCCGCGGAACACGGTTGCGTGTTCGGTTACGAGTTGCACCCCGGGTCGGATGTTTACGATGGCGCGACGTTCGAGTTGTTCCTCAAGCACACCAACAACCATCCGGCCGCGTGCATCAACTATGACCCGAGCCATTTTCTGTTGCAGCAGCTTGACTACCTGCACTTTATTCAATTGTACGGCAATCGCATCTCCGGCTTCCACGTCAAGGACGCCGAGTTTCGCCCCGATGGGCGCGTGGGCGTGTACGGCGGCTATCAACCATGGTCCGGCCGGGCCAGTCGGTTTCGCTCGCTGGGTGACGGCCAGGTTGATTTTTCGCGGGTGTTCACGCTGATGGCCGAGGCCGGTTTTGATGGCTGGGCGGTTTTGGAATGGGAATGCTGTGTCAAGAGCCCCGAGCAGGGCGCGGCGGAGGGTGCGCCGTTTATCACACGGCAAATTATTGAAACGACCGGCGTGGCGTTTGACGATTTTGCCGGTGGCGAGAGTGATCGGGAGGCGAATCGCAGGATGTTGGGATTGGGTTGAATGAAAGTGCCCGGTGGTCAGGTGCGTTTTCGAGACGGGCATCACCACAAGAAAAAGGTGCGCATGATGGAATCATGGAAACGTAAGCTGCGGATGGGCATGGTGGGCGGCGGTGAGGGCGCGTTTATCGGGGGCGTGCATCGCATGGTGGCGGGGCTTGACATGCAGATCGAGCTTGTCGCCGGCTGCTTTTCTCGCGATTCCGGCAACACCAAACGTACGGGCGAATCGTTGTATCTCGATCCGTCTCGCTGTTATGCCACGTACGATGAAATGGCTCGCGGTGAGGCGGCACTGCCCGAGGACAAGCGTATCGACTTCGTCAGCGTCGTGACGCCCAACAACCTGCACCTTGATATCTGCAAGACGTTTATCGAGGCGGGATTTCACGTCGTCTGCGATAAGCCGATGACGTACAACCTCGACGAAGCCATGAGCCTGGTGGCACTCGTCGAAAAGAGCGGGCTGGTGTTTGCGCTGACGCATAACTACACCGGCCACCCGATGATCCGTCACGCCCGCCACCTTTTCCGGTCCGGGCAGATGGGGCAGGTGCGCAAGGTGATCGTCGAGTACCTGCAGGATTTTCTGATGGTGCCTCACGAGAAACTGGGGCAGAAGCAGGCGCAGTGGCGGGTCGATCCGGCACAATCCGGAGAGGGCGGCACGCTCGGCGACGTCGGCACACACTGCGTCAACCTGCTCGAATACGTCACCGGCGACCCGATCAGCGAAATGTGCGCTGATAAGAGCACGTTCCTGCCCGACCGAGTGCTTGACGAGGATGTCAACGCGCTGTTGCGGTTCGAGGGAGGCGGCAAGGGTGTGTTGACGATCAGTCAGGTTGCCACTGGTGAGGAGAACGGACTGAAATTGCGCGTCTACGGCTCGGAGGGCGCCGTCAGATGGGCGCAGGAGAACCCGAATTATCTGGAGGTGTATAAATACGGCGAACCGCGGCAAACGCTGACACGCGGGCAGGGCTACCTGTCCGATCCTGCCGCCGGCTGTACACGCATCCCGGCCGGCCACCCCGAGGGCTACCTCGAAGCGTTCGCTACGATTTACTGCGGGGTGGCGGAGGCGATCCGCCGGCACATCGACGGCGAACCGATGAACAGCGACGATTACGACTTTCCTACCGTGCATGACGGTTTGCGCGGCATGCAATTTATCAGTGGCGCCGTCGCATCGGCGAACAACGGCGCGACTTGGGTCAAGCTGTAGCTGGGCGTATCGATCGACTGCATTGCGGTACCCGATCCTCGAAGGACTCGCCATGTCCCTAGTGCCGTTCGAGAAGATGATCAACGACGCCGACGCCGGCGGTTACGCTGTCGGGTATTTCGAGAGTTGGAATCTTGAGTCGCTGCTGGCCGTCGCCGATGCCGCCGAGCATCAGTGGTCGCCGGTTATCCTGGGCTTTAGCGGCATTTGCCTGCCTGACCGTGACCGCGTGGCGGCCGATCCACTGTCCGTCTATGCTGCTATGGGGCTGGATACCTGCCACAAACTGAAGGTGCCGACCTGTCTGTTGTTTAACGAATCGCCGGATATGAAATGGGTTCATGATGCGGTCGAGTTGGGGTTTAACTTCGTGATGTTCAGTGATGATCAGCTTGGCGAAGAGCAATTGACGGCGAGTATACGTGACCTGTGTACGGCCGCACACACGCGGGGTGTCGCCGTCGAGGCGGAAATGGCCTCCGTGCCGGGGTTGTCGGGTCAAAAGCCGGCTGTGCCGATCGAAGACACGATGACCGACGCCGAAGCCGCTTGCGGCTTCGCAAAAGCCACCAATATCGACGCCTTGGCCGTCAACGTCGGCCAACAGCACCTCCATGGCAGGCAAACCGTGCGACTCGACCTCGACCGCGTCGCTCAACTCCACGATCAATTGGACGTGCCGCTTGTCCTGCATGGCGCCAGTTCCGTCGATCGGGGAGATCTGGCCGAGGCGATTCGACTGGGCATCCGCAAGATCAATGTCGGCAGCATCATCAAGCAGGCTTACTTCGGTGCGATGCGAGACGCAAGCGCCATAGTGAGTGATGACGACAACCCCTATGAAATCATCGGGTCGGGTCTGCACAACGACGTGTTGATGGCCGGCCGACTGGCGATGCAGACCGTGACCGAAGATCTGATGCAACTTTTCGGCAGTGCCGGTCGTGCCGGCAGCCGAAAGAGGCGGTGATGTAATGGATGCAAACGGCAAATGTGGGCTGGTCACCGGCGCCAGCAAGGGTGTCGGACGCGGCATAGCCATCGGGTTGGCGCAGGCGGGCTGGTCGGTGACGATCAACTACAACCGTGATGAGGACGGCGCCGAGGAAACGGCCAGGGTCATCCGCGACGCCGGCGGGACCTGCCATGTCGTGCAGGGCGATGTCGGCGACTCGCGGCAGGTCAACCGGATGATCAACACGCACATGGAGCAGGCCGGGCGGATCGACTTGATGGTCAACAATGCAGGCGTGCAGACGTGGGCGCCGCTGCTTGAACTCGAAGAGCAGGACTGGGACCGCACCATTCGTACCAATCTCAAGGGTACGTTCCTCTGCACTCAGCAGGCGGCGCGGATCATGAAAGATGCAGGTGGCGGCAGCATCATCAACATCGGCTCCGGGGCCAACAAGGCGCCGTTTCCAAACCTTGCCGATTACGGCGCGTCGAAGGGCGGCATCGAAAGGCTCACGGTGGTCGCCGCCGTGGAACTGGGGCCGCTGGGCATCCGTGTCAACTGCGTTGCGCCGGGCGCCATCGAGATTGAGCGCACGAAACTGGAGGATCCCGATTACGCGGGCCTATGGGGAAACCGTACGCCGCTGCGACGCATCGGAAACGTGCAGGACGTCGCCAACGCCGTCGTCTACATGGCCGGCGACGAAGCCGGCTTCGTCACCGGCCAGACCCTATACATCGACGGCGGCATGATGTCACAGATTCCCTGGCCTTATGAATAGGAGCAGCAGTAGTGGCCGGTGAGCAG
>CAUYYV010000134.1:0-8821 GCA_963577075.1 Phycisphaerae bacterium | reverse complement strand
CGGGTGGCCAAGCCGAACCGGTCAAGTAAGGTTTGTGATGGGCAATTGTCGTCAAGGCGTGGGCAGAAAAACGGCCGCGTCGCAACCACCCGTTACAACGCCTGTGGTCCCGGGAAGCCGTAGGGGGTGTCGACGCGATTGCCAGGGATGGGCCAGCTTTGGCCGCCCATGACCCGGTGCTTGTCGGCCATGCCGCACAGCCAGTAGAACAGTTTCGAAATATCACGACTGAGTTGAAACTGCTCGACGATCTTGCGCAGCGGCGATCCGGTTTCGTAGTTGACGTGAGCGAAATCGAAGTCCGGCTCGATAATCCAGTCGCGCTGCGGCGGCGTTGTGCGCCAATACACGTACTTGAGCATGTGACGAATGCCGTCGCAGTAAACCGGTGAACTGCGGTGCCAGATGTTGTAGACCGTGATGAAAATCGACCCGGCGGGCGCGGCGGTCATCATGGCACCGCGGATGTTGTTCAGATGCGCCATGCACCGTTGTCGATTCTGCACAAAATGCGAGCCGGGCAGCACCTCGGTCGGCCCCAGTTCGACCGGCGTGTCCTGGGGGTAGTAGAACACCTGCAGATCGTGAAGCTCGTGCGAATATTTGTAGTTGCCGTCCAGATGCCAGCCGCCCAGATCGGGGTCGGGGCCGACGCGGCGATGGTGGCTCATCATCACGGGCAGGTGAAAATCAGCGCCCAGCAGGCAGCGCACCGCGCCCACCGCCTCGCGGTTGCACAGCACGTTCTGCACGAACCAGTCTTCGGCGAGGATGCCGGACGGCTCTCTCGTGTCGGCGTGGGCGTCAAGGTATTCGATCGCACGCTGATTGATGTGATCGGGCACGACCGCTTCGAGCAACAAATACCCCTGTCGACAGAACTCGAGGACCCGAGTGTCAGTCAGCGTCGGTTCGCAATCGTAGGTGCCAAGCTTCACTGCCGGTGCAACTCCAAATATATTTCTGAAATAATTCGACTCGTTTATCCGCAACCCGAATGGAAGCGCACCGAAAAGAGTCAGCCCCACTTTTCCAAGATAAACTCGCAACCGAGCCCGAACGACTTTTCGTCCTCCATCATCAGCGCCATGTCCGGAAATGAAATAATCCGCCATCCATCGGCCATGGCATCCTTCACGGTCTTATAGGGCCAGTCCTCCGGGTCGGCAGGTCCGGGCAGGCGCACGCCGTTGACGAACAGCGAGTAACCCTGAATCGCGCTGTCGATCGCAGTGCGTTGGGCCTGAATGTACAGCAGATCCTGATGCCGACCGTTGGGCTGATCGGGCATCGCGTCGATGATCACGGTGAGCCTCGCCTCGGTGAGGCGACCGTTTCGCAGCTCGTCTGCGCAGGCTCGCAACTCTTGCTTGATGGACATGGTGCGTATGGACCCGTTGCGGTAATGCTTGGGATGGCTATTCTAGTGCAATCATACCGCAAGGAGAACTATAAGTGGCCAACACGTTTCAATGCACGGTGGTGACCCCGAGTGCGGCAGTACTCGACCAGCCGGTCAAGTACGCTTCGGTGCCCGCGTGGGACGGCTTGATCGGCATTGCGCCGGGCCGGGCGGCACTGCTGGTGAAACTGGGTGACGGGCCCCTGCGACTGGATTTCGAAGAAGGGGGTTCGCGGTGGTTCTTTCTCGGCCGCGGATTCGCCCAGATGAAGGGCAACGAATTGTCGCTGCTGACCGAGGAGGCGATCCCTGCCGAGAACATCGTGGCCGCCGACGCCAAACAGTCGCTGCGCGACGCTGCGGAGGTCACCGCCGTCAAGGACGATGAGGTCGCCGCCAAGGACCGCCGCATCAATAGAGCCCGCGCCATGGTCCACCTGGCCGAACGTGGCGGTGGCCGAATCTGATCGACATCCGCAGCTATCTCGACAATCACTCAAAACAAACTTGGGCGAGCGGCCACAATCCCCACCTCTTCGCGTATAATCATTTTAATGGACTGACTATCCCGGCATGGATGCTGACAGGCCATGCGCCGAACCCTGCGACGATTGATGCCCGCGATGTTTCACCGGCGGCTGTTGCTGCTGGTTATGTGCGCGTTGACGGCCACGGCCGTGCTGGCGGTGCAGACGGTGAATCTAACGATCGTGCAGGGCGATCATCTGCGCACCGCGGCCGAGTCGATCCTCAGCGATCAGCGTCCGACGCCGACCACACGTGGGTCGATCCGCGATCGCTACGGTCGCATCCTTGTCGAGGATAACCCCAGCTACAACATCGCCGTCAAATACGACCTGTTGACCGGCACGTGGGCCGAGCAGTGCGCCCGGCGGCAAGCACGCAAGGAGCACCCCATTCCATGGCGTCAACTCGACGATGTGGGCAGGCATCAGCTGGTCGAGCGATACCTGCCCACATTCGAGCATCAGGTCAACGGTTTGTGGCGTACGTTGACCAAGCTGGCCGCCACGGGGGCCTCCGACCTTGAGAAACGACGCACGGATATCGTTCGTCGCGTCGACGCGGTGGCCATGTCGCGATGGCGACGACTGTTGCGGCAGCGGGGCGAGGAACTTGCCGAACCCATAGAGTTTCGTGACGTGGCGCACGAGCGTGTACGCGAGCAGACTGAAGCACACGAACTGGTCGAGGCCATCGACGATGCGGCAAGGTTTGAGATTGAACGGCGGATCGCCGCGGCCAGGCGATCCGCCGAGCCCGATGTGTGGCAAACCGTACGCATCGTGTTTACGAACCGACGTAAATATAGGCTGCCCTCGTTTCGCGTCCGGCTTGACCGGTCGACGTTGCCGGGGCCGTTGCGGCGTGACGATTCGATCGAGGTCTCCGTGCAACGTGCCGGTTGGCAGATCGTCGGCGCCATGCGGGACCGGATCTGGAAGGAGGACCGGGTCGAACCGTATCGCGCACAACTGCCCGACGGATCGACGCGGGTCAATCCACGTGGCTACCTGCCCGACGATTCAATCGGCGTACGCGGGATCGAACGGGCCATGGAATCGCACCTGCGCGGCGCGCGGGGCAGCGTGACGACATATCGCGATCATCGGCCGGACAAGGCCGAACCGCCCATCGCCGGTCGTGACGTTGATCTGGCAATCGACATTCAACTTCAGGCGCGGATCGCCGCGATCATGTCCACCGCCGACCCCGCTGATATGGATCGGCCCGGGCCCGGGCTCATGCGGGCCCAGTCGTGGCACCGACGGCCGAAGGATAAGCCGCTGATACCGCGTGACGGCAAGCCGTTGTGCGGCGCGGCCGTTGTTCTCGAGGTCAAAAGCGGTCACGTGCTCGCCGCCGTAAGCGTGCCCTCGCAGTCGCCGGATGAATTGGCCGATGACGCCGATGCGCTGCGCAGGTGGCGAACAATCAACAGGCCCTACCTCAATCGTGCCGTGGCGATGCGCTATCCGCCGGGTTCGACGATCAAGCCGTTGGTGTTGACGGCGCTTTACACGGAGCACCGGCTCGCACCTCATGAAACGCTCAGTTGCGCGCCGGGCCATCGTTATCCCGACAAGCCGGACCAATACCGATGCTGGTATTTCAAGTCGTACGGTCTTAACCACGGGCAACTGGATGGCCCCGATGCACTCAAGTTCAGTTGCAACGTGTGGTTTTTCCACGCCGGTCAATCGCTGGGCGCTTCGGGGTTACGCAGGTGGTTCGAGCGGTTCGGTCTGGGACGTGTGTCGAACAGCGGCTTGCCCGAGGAAATCGGCACGCTGGGCGCCATGGGCATCAGTCACAATGACGCAGCGATGATGGCGATTGGCCAAGGGCCGATCGAATGGACTCCGTTGCAGGCGGCGGCCGCGTACGCGACGCTGGCGCGTGGGGGCATCGTAATCGCGCCCACCTTCATCAAGGCCCCGACCACGCGGCCGCGCCAAACCATCGACCTGCAACTCGATCCGATCGGCGTGGAACTGGCTCTCGAAGGGTTGCGACGTGCAGCCAATGACCAACAGGGCACCGCCAGCCAACTCCGCCTGCCCGGCGGACACGAACGCACGTTTAACATCTCAGGCGTTGAGATCTTCGCCAAGTCCGGAACCGCCGAGGCGCCTGACCTGCACATCGAAATCCGCGATGAGCAGGGGCAAAAGGTCAAACAGACGATTAGACAGGGCGATCACGGTTGGATGATCTGCTTGGCCAAGCGGCCTGAATCGTTGCGGCCGGACTTGGCCGTCGCCGTGATCGTCGAATATGGTGGCAGCGGTGGACACGCAGCCGGCCCCATCGTCAACCAGATTCTCCATGCCCTGCGCAGCGAGGGATACCTGTGACAAGCACAACGCCTCGACTTGCCAGACTGTTGCGGATCACCGCGGCCTGGATAGCACTTTGCGCAGCGGTGGGGCTGACGCTGATCGGGATCAAGGCGATCGGAACGATCGATCCGGAATACGCCGCCAAACAACGCGTGTGGTGCATGGCGGCACTGCTGGCCACGGTGTTGTGCATGATGCCGAGGCCACGCGTCGTGGGCTTGTGCTCATACGGGTTGCTGCTGATCACGCTCGGGCTGCTGGCCTTTGTCATCCTGCCGGGCGTGCCGGGAAGCATCGTGCCGCGGATCAACTCGGCGCAGTCATGGATTGATCTACGGGTCATGCGCGTCCAGCCATCCGAACTGGCCAAGATAGCCTTCGTGCTGGCGATGGCGTGGTACCTGCGTCACCGCAATTCGTACCGGACGTTGCGCGGCCTGCTCATCCCGTTCGGCATCATGTTCGTGCCGGTTGCGCTGATCCTGCGCCAACCGGACCTGGGCACGTCCATGCTCTTTCCCCCGACGCTGCTGGTGATGCTGATTGCCGCCGGCGCAAAGTTGCGACATGTCGGCTGGCTGATCGCGACGGCCGTGGCCATCATAGTCGTGTCCGTTTCGGCCATTTATATTGCGCCGCGGGCCGCCGGCATGGTGCTTCGGCCGCATCAGCAGATGCGCTTCAAGGCGATGATCAGCCAGATCACCAATGACCCACGCTACGATGACACCGTCAATTATCAGCCGCGCAAAGCCAAGCAACTGGTCGGCTCAGGCCAACTCTGGGGCTACGGGGCCGCCAAATCCGCGACGCTGACCAGGGCCCATCGGCTGCCCGAGGCGCACAATGACATGATCTTTGCCGTGATCGTCAACCGATGGGGGTTGATCGGTGGGCTGGTGATCCTGGCACTTTATGCGGCCATGGTCGGCTCGTTCGCCATGATCGCCGCTCGCAGCAAGGACCCATTTACCCGGCTGGTGATGGTCGGGTTCGGCGGACTGTTGTTTACGCAGGCGACGATCAATATCGCGGTGAACATCGGCTTGATGCCGGTCACGGGTATTACGCTGCCGTTCGTGTCGTACGGTGGGTCGAGCCTGGTGACCATGTTTGTGATGATTGGGCTGTCGATCAATTTTGCGTCACAAAAGGCGCGCAGCCCGACGCGCCCGAGTTTCGAGTTCGACCCGCCCGAGCCGGCGATGGCGTGATCTTGAATGTGTAGCGACAACATACCCCCGTTCGTGGTCGAGCAGATGAATCGGCTGGAGGTCTTGGTGACCGGCAAGATGCTGGGCACATTGTCACGTTACCTCGATCGGTTGCTGGATGCCAACCGCCGCTTCAATCTGACGGGCATCCGCCAGCGCGACGAGGCGTGGCAGCGTCATGTCATCGACAGCCTCACGCTGCTGGCATTTCTTGAGGACGTAGCCGCCGACGCGAAACTGATCGACGTGGGCAGCGGTGGGGGGGTTCCGGGCATACCGGTCGCCGTCGCCCGCCCAGATCTGCACGTGACGCTGCTGGAGGCAACGGGCAAGAAGGCCGCGTTCTGCCAACAGTGCGTTGATGAACTGCCATTGCCAAACGTGCGTGTCATCCCACAACGCGCCGAATCGATCGGCCAACTACACGGCCACCGCCAGGCATATGACGTGGCCGTCTGTCGCGCAATCGGTTCGATGCGCGAACTGCTCGAATACACGCTACCGATGTTACGCGTGGGCGGACGGTTGCTTGCCATGAAGGGGCCCAAGGCCAAGGACGAACTCGAGAAATCGGCCGATGCGATGGCGATTCTCGGCGGGGGCGACCTAGGCGTCTACGATGCTTACCCGTCAGGGTTCGAGCAGGGCAGCGTGATCGTGATGATCGCCAAGGCCTCCGCCACGCCGAGGCAATACCCACGCACGCCCGGCACGGCCCGCCGATTACCGCTTTAAGATTTCATGGCCGCCAGCCCCGCGGGCATCTATCATGATGTGCAATGAAATTCACATCGGGTAATACGACGGCAACCCTTTGCAGGCACCTGCCAACCTCTTCCATAAAATAAGGCGATCAATTTCTTGATCATCACGTTATGACCGACCTCTTGATTGAAACTTTCTGTCTCGGCGATTGGATGACGAACTGTTACGTGGCACATCGCGAAGGCGGCAGGAGGTGCTGGATCATTGACGCGGGGTTTGGACCGCAACCGATGATCGACCACATCCGCCGCGGTGATCTTGAGCCGCAATTGATTTTGCTGACACACGGTCACGTCGATCACATCGCCGGGCTCAACGATCTGCACGCCGAGTGGCCCGATGTGCCCATCCGGATTCACCCGCTCGAACGCAACTTTCTGACCGACCCGACACTCAACCTTTCGGTCGGTGCCGGCCTGTCCATCGTTGCGCCGTGCGCGACCGGCACACTCGAACACCAGGACACACTCGATCTCGACGCCAGTCGCTTCGAGGTCCGCCACACACCCGGCCACAGTCCCGGGGGTATCACGCTATACAGTGCTGACCACCACGTTGCTTTCGTCGGCGACGCACTTTTCAACGGCTCAATCGGGCGTACCGACTTTCCCACCTCCAGCCACGAGCAATTGATCGACACCATTCGCCAGCAGCTTCTCACGCTGCCCGAAAATACACGCGTCCTGTCCGGCCACGGCCCGGAAACGACGATCGGACACGAGTACGCCACGAATCCGTTCTTGTAGGGTTCGCTCAATGCCACGGTAAACTAAATGTCGCGACGACCGGGGCATGATCAGAGCCGGCGAGCAATTGGGGGTCGTCGGGAACATGCGACGAGCCTGGAACGAGGCACTCAGCGAGTTGAGGACTGGCCAGCAGATAGTCAATGGTGCTTCGGTATTTTCGGGACAGGTAAGTGATGCGTTTTTCAGGGGGCAACTGTGCGTGCAAGTCGAGCAGTGGTGGGGGGGCATCGTCACGCGGCGACAGCAAGGCGGTGACAGGCGGCGAGCTGGGAGTGTCGTTGAGGTCGCCGGCGATGAGAACCCAGTCGGCACCGGTGCGGCGGTGCTGATCGATGATTCGCCGGGTGGTGATCGCCTCGGCCAGCCGCCACTTGCGCGACTCGATGTCGGTGCCGTAGTTCCGCTTGCTCTTAAAATGCACGACGTAGAGATCCAGCGTATTGTTCGGCGTCACTGCCAGCCGCACGCGCAACAGGTCGCGGGCAAAGCGCCGGAAGGTAAACGGCTCTACGCCGGCCGGGGCGAGGTTGACCAGCCGGTGACTGGTCATGCTCACGATGGGCAGGCGGCTGACCACGCCGAGGTTGCCGCCGCGAGTACTGTTGGTAGGCATCACGGCGATGTAATCGTAACCGGCGTCCGGCATCACCTCATACACCATCGCCTTGAGCACGCCCTCATTTTCCACTTCTGACAGCGCGATGACGTCGGCGTCCACCTTCTCGATAAGATTGGCGATCTGCTCGTACTCGCGGCGGGGCTTGACACGGGTGCCCTCGTCATTCGTGTACGGATCGTCGAACACGTCGTACATGTTATTGACGTTATACGCCATGACCGTCAGGTGACGCGGCCGCTTCTCGATCGGCTGCTGTTGTGATATGGCCACGGTGGCGCAGGCCGCGGCGAGCAACAGCACGGTCAACAAAGTGCGAAAGTTCATTGGCATCTTCGTTCACTCCGTTGCTTGCGCTTTCGAGGTCGTGGCGAGCCAGTCCTGCCAGATGGACAAGGTGAGCAGGGCAAAGAGGCGGTGCGAGTGATCAGCTTGGCAGTGGATGTGCTGCTCGAACATACGATCGATCGGCGCCCGTTTCAGGCCCAGTCGCGTCAAGCCGCCGTCAAAAAGCCGCTCGGAGAGCGGTTGTCTCAGCTCGTCCCGAAACCATCGGCCGATCGGGACGGAAAAGCCCTTTTTGCGACGCTGCACGATGGCGTCCGGCAACAGTTTCCCAGCAACCTGACGCAGCAACCCCTTGAGTCGCTTGTCGTGCATGAGCGCGCGCGACGAAATTCTGCCTGCCCACTCGACGAGCAGCGTATCAAGCAGCGGGCAGCGCACCTCTAAAGCGTTCGGCATAGCCGCCCGGTCTACCTTTCGCATAATGTCAAACGGAAGGTAATGGCTGCGATCCCAAATCATGGCCGCCAATACGCCGTCGTCACAATCCGGCCAGCGCGGCATATCAACGCCTTCGCATTCGATACCAGGACATAACCGGCTGATCTCCTCTTCACGAAACAGGTGAACCATGGACCTGTACCGCGCCGCGGGCGTCCGGCCCCTCGCGGCGTGGAACAGTCGGTGCAACCGGTTGCGTGTCGAGTCGGGCCGGCGCCCGTCGGGGGGCGTCAGCGAGGCCGGCACGTGGCGCAGCCACCACCCGTGTCGGTCCAGCACACGCAAGGCGTGGTAGCGGTCATAGCCGGCGAACCACTCGTCGCCGCCGTCGCCTGACAGCACGACTTTCACGTGCTGACGCGCTGCACGGCTCACCCAGTAAGTCGGCAATAGTGAACTGTCGGCCGTCGGTTCGCCGGTCTGCC
>CAUYYV010000133.1:0-8839 GCA_963577075.1 Phycisphaerae bacterium | reverse complement strand
GCGGAAGCTCTGCCGCACCTTCGAGCCAGTCAATCACCTGCGTGGTGGACACCACGGTCCAGTTGTCGTCAGCGAGGCGTTGCACCTGTCGGGTAAACTCGCGCTGCCCGATGATGCCGGCCCCGGTCTCGTGAGTCGCCTGCGTCAGAGCAGGCGCATCTTCGCGATAGACGTGGTGATACACGAGGATGGGCACGCGTTGATTGTTCAAGTATCGGCTCCTTCGCCCCAGACGTTTTTCGCGAGCTTGTCGTCGCGGCCGTGGGCGCTGAGCTCGGGGTTGACGCCGCCTGGCCGATACGTGCCCCCGGTCAGCCGGCCGAGCAGCCGGCTGCGCATCTCGAGTTCGCCCCGGCGGTAGTCCGGGTGGCCGCAGTAGTTTCGCTGCTCGAGCGGATCGTGCTCGAGATCGAAAAGCGCCATCGTCTGCCCGTCGCGCCCGATGACGATCTTCCATCGCTCGGTTCGCAGCATGTAATGGGCGTGCACCTCGGCGAGCACGTCGTCGCGAATGCTCGTCGCGTCGGCGCGCACCAGGGGCAGAACGGACCGTGAATCGGTGCCTGGGGGCGGGTCGCAGCCGGCGGCATCGAGGATCGTGCCGTGGGCGTCGATCGTTTCGACAAACCCGTCGCGCGTCGTCGCGGCGCCGCAACCGTCGGGCATGCGCACGATCATCGGCACGCGGATCGCCGACTCGTAACAGACGCTCTTGGAGATCCGATTCAGATCGCCGAGCATCTCGCCGTGATCGCTGGCGAAGATAACGACGGTGTGGTCCAGCCAACCCTTGCGCTCGTACGCGGCAAGGATGCGCCCGACTTGTTCGTCGATCTGCGCGATCTTGCCCAGGTACCGGCAAGTGATCGCATGCAGCGCTTCGCGGCTGGGGGGCGGGAAATACTGCGCCCAGCGGTGATACCACCGGCTGATCGGCGGCAACCAATCGCCGTCGGGCAGTTCGGGGATCGGCTCGGCCAGCAGTGACGTGTCGAACCCGCTGTACGCGTCGGGTGCGTCCCACGGCTCGTGCGGACCCGGGAAGCCGGCGTACACGAAACTCGGTTGATCGCTGTCGTAGGCATCGACGTACCGCTCGACCCGCCGACCGACGAACGCGTCGAGATAATGCTCGGCGGGCAGGGGCAGCGGCTCGGCGGTGTAGCGACGGATCTCGTCCGGCTTCGCCTCCAGGTCCAGCAGGTAACTGCGAAAACCGTCCAGCAGTCCCAGGCTTTGCAGGTGATCGGTGTAGATCGATGTGCAGCCGGTATTGCTCCACATGCCGCCGGTCGGCTCGATGTGATCGAACCCGATGGCGCGAAACTTCGGTTCGTGCTCGTGCAGGTTCGCATCGCCGTTGCAGTCGAACAGGTGATGTTTACCGATGCCGCATGTGCGGTAACCGGCGCTGCGCAGGCGGGCCGGATAGGTGTCCGCGTCGAGCGGAGTCTCGGCGTCGTTCTGCCACATGTTCGAGTTGTGCGGGTACAGTCCCGTGATGATCGACTGGCGCGCCGGCACACACAGCGGGCTGGACGTGAAGCAGTTGGTGAAGCGCACGCCCTCGGCCGCGAGACGGTCCATGTGCGGCGTCCGCAGCACGGGATGGCCCGCGCAACCCAGGCAATCTGCCCGTTGCTGGTCGGTGAGAATAAAGAGGATATGCGACCGATTCATACTAATGACGGCTGCTTGACCCATGTCAGCGGCCCGAGCTTGGCAGAACTGCTGCGAATAACTCACCTAAAAACTTAAGCGTTCTTGATCGACCAGGAGTATAAGCTCATGGGGCGGCTTCGCAAACTTCTTGACACGCTCCCGTTGCCGATTTTCGGAATCCTCCCAGGAGCAATTTTCTCCCGCCAGGGCCCGGTGATCGGTTGCGCATAACAGATCGACCCGACGCCGCAGCCGTACCCGGATAACCCGTCGCGATGCATCATCGGGGGTGAATTTATTTTGTCATGTGTTTTGATCCGGCAAATTGAGTGCTATGCTTGTCGTGAAAACAGAGGGATTTGATGAAGCAGGATCGGACCATACCGCCCTCCAAGGGCGCGATGTCGTGCGCGGATATATCGGCCTCCTCGCCGTCGCTGCGCTTGAGCGCAGCCATTGACACGCCGAGTGCGCAGGCGTCGCCCGTCGCGAAGCTCACCGGGGAGACCGACCCCCGCTGGGTGCTGGCGATCCGCACGGCAGAGCAATTGCAGGGCACGATCCTGCCGCCGACCCAACGTGCCAGGCTGATCCGGCTCGGCCGGCTTATCGGGCTGACGGCTTTCGATGCGAACCTGATCATCGCCATCGTGCAGGACCGGGCCCGGCGTGGCTACCCAGCCGCACAATGTCCCACCGCCGCACATGAACAGTTGGCCATGATTGCGCCGCCCGACAGCCGCGCCGCCCGCCGACGACGACGTGCCTGGGCCACTACCGGCACTGTCGCCGCGATGATCGGTATCGAAATCATCGTGTTCCTGATATTGATCTAACCCGGATTATTCACCACCAAGACCGCTCGCGCTTCCGCACTCACATTACGTGCGAGTCATCCGGCAACGGTTCGGTAACGCGAAGCCCGGCCCGCCTCGCCACCGCGTCGAGCGTATTGAGCACAACCCAGCATTCGATCGCGAACGGCAAGAAACCCTGGAAGCCTATCCACGGCATCTCGAAATACCGGTATCGCTCCAGCGTGCCCACGAACGGCAGGTGATACGTCCACTTCGCAATCGCCAAGTAGTTCCATAACTCCCAGCACAGTCCGCAGATCGCGCCGCCGGCCATCAGTGACAGTGTTCTGCCCCAACGCCCGGCGCGCCAGTCGCCGATAATGCTCGGCGCGCCCAGCCAATGGTTGATCGGATCAAGCAGGAACATCAAGCTCACCCACAGTGTCAGGTTGCCGATCGCGTCGCCCTTCACGAGCGGATAAACGGCGAACGCGATACCCAGCAACAGCACGCCCACCTGCACCGCCCGTGGAATCCGCACGCCGGTGGTGCGCAGCCGTGCAAAGCCAAGTTGATTCAGCCACTGTGCGGTGAGAAACATGCCCGGAGAGATCGCCGCGAACGCGATGAAATATCCCATGTATCGCGACAGGGCATCCGCGGGCAACCCGTGATACCGCCACGCATCCATGAAATAGAAGTTCACCCAGTCGAAGTAACACCACACGGAGATGCTCGTCAGACAGGCGAACACGAACCGGTTCGGCCGCTTCCGGATCGAGCTTATCTCATCCCAACCGCGCCGACGAGCCAACACCGTCAGCAGACCGTCGAGCAGCAGCAGATACCCCACCCAGCAAACCGGCGTCATGTTCATCGCGATCCAACGCGCCGCCTGCCCGGCCAATCCGACGGGAGCCGGCAGATCGTCCGGGGAAACGCCCACCCCAACGACCGCCCAATCCCGCGCCGGCGCGTCGATACCCAACAGCATGACTTCACAAAAACCGATCACCGCCACACCTATCCACAGCGTCATCGGCCGCGCCTTGTTCACCAATTGGGGTTCACCTTCCATCATCTGCGCATCCGCCATATCGCCGCGCTTCCTGGAAATCGCCGCGCCGTACCATCTTTAATCAAAACCGGAAACCCGAGACTCGCCCGATTTCGCTCACCGACCGCATCATATCGCCTGCCCGCTGGCTCGCCTTCGCAACGGGCGTATTGATCGGCATCTTGCACGGCGCGAAGACGCTCAATCTGCTACGCTGGGACGCCTAGGCGGCGCGTGTTGTGGGCACGGAATCTTTCAACATGATGATTGGAATGAAAATGCCGGACCTTGCCAATACCGAGTCACAGGTGAAGGTTCTGCGCTGGCTCGTCGAACCCGGGTCGGCGGTCAAGCGAGGTCAACCGCTGCTCGAAGTCGAAACGGACAAGGCGACGATGGAAGTCGAGTGCATCACGACCGGAGTGCTGCGGCAGATTGTCGCACAGCCTGACGAAGAGGTGGACGTGGGTACGGTGATTGCGAAGATCGAGGTCGAGGACGCCCCGCCACAGGCGCCCACCCTGCCGCAGGCGCCCGCAACAGCCGATGACGCCGCCGCGGCACCGCCTTCGCCGCCGCCCGCGGCGCCGAAACGGACCGGCGGCATGTTCGCGCGTAACCGTGCGACGCGTCAAAACCGGCCAAAGGATCAACCGTGACCCAATTGACGACGCACATAACAGTCGACCGGCTCAACCGCTACGACGCGGCGTTCGTAATGGGGTTGTACGAGCGCATGGTGCTTATCCGCGAGTTTGAGGAGGGCGTCAAGTTCATGTTTCTCGAGGGCACCATGCCCGGCACGATCCACCAGTGCCAAGGCCAGGAGGCGACAGCCGTCGGGGTCTGCAGCGCCCTCGACGACGATGATTACATCACCTCGACCTTTCGAGGCCACGGCCACGCGTTGGCCAAGGGATTGGGCGTACAGGAAATGCTCAACGAACTTTTCGGCCGGAGCACCGGCTGCTGCCGCGGCAAGGGCGGATCGATGCACATAGGTGACATGACCAAGGGCATGGTGCCCGCGATCGCCATCGTCGGCGGCAGCGTCCCGCTGGCCGCGGGCATGGCACTGGCATTCAAGATGCAGAAGACACCCCAGATCGTCGCCTGTTTCTTCGGCGACGGAGCGACTTCAGAGGGCGCGTTTTACGAGGGGGTCAACCTCGCAGCCATCTGGGACCTGCCTGCGCTATTCGTCTGCGAAAACAACCTGTACGGCGCTTCGACGCATATCGATAAGGTGACACGGGTCGAGCACGTGGCTGACCGGGCGCCGGCATTTGGCATCCAGGCCCAAATTGTCGACGGCAACGACGTGCTGGCGGTGTACGAGGCGGCGAAGCGTGCCGCCGACGAATGCCGCACCGGCCAAGGACCGGTGCTCCTCGAACTGCTCACGTACCGCCGCACCGGCCACTCGCGACGTGATGCGTGCCATTACCAGCCAAAGGGCGAGCGTGACATGTGGCTTGCACGCGACCCGATCGAATTGCTCGGTCGCGCCATTGTCGAGCGTGGTTACGCCAACATCGAGCAACTCGAGGCGATCCGGTCTCGCACGGAAACCGAGTTTAACGAAATGGTCGAGATAGCCAAGCAACAACCTCCGCCGACCGCGCAAGACCTGCTCGAGGACGTGTATGCATAATCTCTTGTCCACATGCAGCCGACCCGGTCATGGCGACACCGCGATAAAGCAACGTGTGGGTGAACAACCATGAAACGATTGAGCATCGCCGAGTCAATTCGCCAGGCCATCGCGGAGGAAATGGAACGCGACGAAACCGTTTTCTGCTTGGGAGAAGATATCGCGATTCCCGGCGGATGGGGCGGCGCGTTCACTGCGACGCTTGGATTGGAGGAGAAGTTTTCCGATCGCATGCTCAACACGCCGATCGCTGAACTGGGATTTTTCGGCGCTGCCGTCGGCGCCGCCATGATGGGCATGCGTCCCATCGCCGACGTGCAGTACGGCGACTTCCTGTTCCTGGCGATGGATCAGATCGTCAACAACGCGGCGAAGATGCGTTACATGTCCGGCGGGACGATCCGCGTGCCCATGGTCATGAGGGCCCCGATCGGCGCCACCGGACGCGGCTCGCAGCATGCGCAAAGCATGGAGCGATATTTCATAGGCGTGCCGGGCATCTACGTCACCACCGTATCCAACGCCTACGATGCCAAGGGCGTACTCAAGTCCGCCGTGCGCGACGACAATCCCGTGTTGATCTTTGAACACAAGTTGTTGTATGGATCAAAAGGGGCCCGCGCCGAGTCGGGGACGATAGACGCCTCGAGCGATATCCCGGACGAAGATTACCTGGTGCCGTTTAACCAGGCCGACGTTCGCCGCCAAGGGGAGCACGTCACGCTGCTGGGCTGGCTGCTGATGCACCATTTCTGCATGGCCGCCGCCGATTCGCTTGGCGACCAGGGCATTGACGCCGAGGTGATAGATGTGCGCAGCCTGGCGCCGATCGATTACGAGACGATCGGCCGATCAGTTCAGAAGACGGGCCGAGTGGTAATCGTTGAGGAAGGCCCGCGTACGGGCGGCGTCAGCGCTGAACTGGCGGCCGGCATTATGGAGCGGTTCGGCGACAGTCTCATGGCGCCCGTGATGCGCGTCGCGTCGCCCGACGTACCCCCGCCGTTTGCACCCGACCTCGAGAATCTGTATCGGCCGGACACTGCCCGGATCATTGCGGCCACCCGCCATATCATGCGCAACTGACACCCCACTGGGCCGAATCTACGGAGACGTGAACATGCTGACCCGACAGGAACTGGGCAGGCGCCAGGATGAAGCTTTCAACCTTTTCCGGAAGGCGGGGATCTACATCACGGAGCAGGAGAAGTCTCGGATCGAGATCGCGGACATGGGCCTGAGTGATTTCGAGCGCACCGGGCTCGGCGTGCACGTCTACGTCAACACGGACCGGTGCTGCGCCAAGGAACTGGCGATGTGGCCGCGTCAAACTTGCCCCGAGCACGTGCATCCGCCGGTCGGCAGCGATCCAGGCAAGGAGGAAACATTCCGCTGCCGGTGGGGCACGGTGTACCTTTTCGTGCCGGGCGAGAAGACGATCAACCCGCACGCCAAGCCGCCGGCCGGGCGTGAACACACCTACAGCATCTTTCACGAGATCGTGCTCGAGCCGGGCGACCAATACACGCTTGCACCACAAACACTGCACTGGTTTCAAGCAGGCGACGAGGGTGCCGTCGTGTCCGAGTTCTCCACGAAGAGCACCGACGAGAACGACATCTTTACGGACCAGCAAATCGGCCGATCCACACAGATCGCCGACGGATAAATCATTTCGCCCCGATGGTTACGGCGGCATGGATCGTTTTTCCGTTGCTTCACAAGTAAAGATGGACGGTATGGCCCGGGTTGATGACGTTCAGCGTCTCTTGCAGGTCGCACACGTTTGCGACAACGCAGCCGTTCCATTGAATGATGAAGTCGCCAGCCTTTAAGCCCGCGTCGACATGATGGCGCGGGTGGAACGTGAGGTGGGGCGATCAGCGACGAACGCCGGGCATTGCGGTCGGCCGACAAGGTCTTTGATCAGCGAGTCGATCAGTTGAAGGATCATGGCGGCGCCACTTGCATTGATCTTGTCCACGGTATCGGTGGGGCTGTGGTAATCGCGGTGCAAGCCGGTGAAAAAGTGCAGGGCGGGGATCTTGCGGTTGTAGAAACTCGTGTGATCGGACGCGCCCATCGCCAGGCCGTCAAACTTCAGCCACAGCCCGACCCGTCGATTCGCGTTGCGGACCAGTTTCGCCCACTTATCGCCGGGCCCGGTGCCGAACACGTAGAGGCGGTTCTTCTCGAGTCGGCCGATCATGTCCATGTTGAGCATGGCAACGATCTGCTCTTGCTCGACGCCCAGTTCCGCCAAATGATCGACGAAGTGAACCGATCCCAGCCGTCCACGCTCTTCTCCGGCAAACGCGACGAACAACACGGTGCGGCGTGACACCGACGGTTGTACCTCGGCGGCGGCGCGTTGCACCGCAGCGCGGGCCAGCAACAACAGCCCGGCCGTGCCGGAGGCGTTGTCGTCTGCGCCGGGACGGACAACACGAGCCTCCGTGCGGCTGCCGGTCTCGCCGTACCCGATGTGATCGTAATGCGCACCCACGACGATCACCTGGTCGGCCAGGGCCCCGACGCCGGGCAGCAACGCTGCGACGTTTGCCACGTTATCCTCGGGTCTTTCAAGACATACACTGCCCCTAACCCTGCCCAGCGGCACGATCGTACTCTCGCCCTTATTGGCGCGGCGCTGCAGTTGCTCGACCAGCCGGGGGGTGTTTCCCCCGTTGCCCCCGAGCATGCGCTCGAATAGTCGTGAACTTATCTGCATCACGGGGACGGCGGCAGTCGCACCCGAAGTGCTATTCGTTGACCGCAGTTTGGAGCTGACATCGTGCGACGGCGGGTTGACGACCAACAATGCCGCCGCTCCGTGCTCGACCGCCTGTTTGGCCTTGGCCGGGAACACCGCCGCCTCCGACCACCGGTCGCCGCGCACGATGCCGGTCCCCGCCCATTGGCTGCGACGATCACCGTCGATCGGTTCGTAGTGGAACGCCACCGCGACCTTGCCCGCAAGGCCTTCTCCGTGCAGGGCGGCGTAGCTGTTGTACCGCTGCTGATCGTTGACAATGCCGTAGCCGACGAACACCGCTTGCCCGTCAAACACGCCGTCGGCCGAGATACCCAACACATTGAAATCGACGCCGGGCTCTAACTCGGGTCCGAACGGTTCGCCCATGCGGGGCGCCACGGCCAGTGCCTGCGCGACCGCCTTGACGCCCAGGTGTACGGTAAACATCTGGGCAAACCGATTGCCATCGGTTGAGCGAACGGCCGGTTGCAGTCCGATGGCGGCAAATTGTTCAACCAGATAATCGCGTGCCTTGTCGATGCCGGCGTTGCCGGCATCTCGACCTTCCAAGGCAGGGTCGGCAAGGTCGATGATGATCTGGTGAAACGCGCCGGCCTGATCGGCCCAACAAGCACCAGCGCTCGGCGGTCGGGCACAACCTGCCATCAGCGAAGCGCAGGCCGCAAGGCCCAGCAAAAACCAAAACACGACGTACCGGTTCATATTTTCACCCCAAGGAGTTGATGATAAACGGCCTCACAGTCGACCGGGCCATAAAAAGGAATCGACCCCACGCTGGCCCTCAGCTGCGCCCGATCGTCGGTGGCCGTAGTTTTGCAATAATCTTGAGGCGGCACGACGCCAATGGCAAGTCGTCGCCTTTTTCACTTCTCGAAGATCCATTGCCGCCCATC
>CAUYYV010000132.1:0-8856 GCA_963577075.1 Phycisphaerae bacterium | reverse complement strand
TACAATTCTCGAAGTTGGTATTAATGCGATTTCCTGTACGCCGTCTTATCCAGCACGACTGGAACAGGTCATCGCCGAGCACTTTCCTGAATTGACTCCCCGAGATCTTGGTCTGCGTAAAGGGTTCATGGGAGGCGAAGCAGGACTCGATGACCCTACGTTCAGACAACGGCTAGAAACAGTGTGGGGTATGCAGGCGATGAATTCCAACTACGGCGTCAGTGACTTCCTCTGCAACTTCGCCGGCCAGTGTACCGATCAGACCGACCTCCATTTTCTGGCACTTGATGTAGCGCTGCCCGAACTGATTGATGTCAATACGAGCAATCCACAACCCTGGGAGGCTGGATCCGAAGGAGAACTGGTTTTAACCAACCTTTCGAAAGACTGTCAGTCATTGGTTCGATTTCGGACAGGTGACTTGGTGCGCCTGACCAACACTGATATGTGCCAGTGCGGTCGGACCGCGCCTAGATTCCGAGTTATTGGCCGCACGGATGAAATGATCGTTGTCCGGGGTGTAAATGTCTATCCCTCCGGCGTATCGGCCGCGGTCCTTTCCTGTCCCGAATTGAACGGCGAACACCGAATTCGCCTTACACACAAAGGGCCTTATGATCGGCTACCACTAGAAGTTGAGCTTAACGATGGTACCGATCCGTCGGATCATCTGTCGGCTCGACTCTCCCATCATATTGGCCAAGTGCTAAGACTCACCGTAGAGATTAAGCTCCTTGCACCGGACACCCTGGCCCGAACCGAAGAGAAAACCAAACGAGTCATCAAGGAGTATTTGTCATGAATACTACTGTGCTGTATTCAGTCTCTGAAGGCATTGCAACGATAACCCTAAACCGCCCACACCAGTTAAATGCGATTAATCCTGAATTGCTTTCGGGTTTCAACTCGGCCCTGGATCAGGCTAACGCGGATACTGATGTCCATGCCATTATTTTATGTGGTGCCGGCCGCGCGTTCTGTGCCGGTGATGATCTGAAAGAATTTAATCAACAAGTACGCGATCCGACCGAGGCTCGAGCGTATATCGAACGCATTCAGGACATTACCCGTGGACTTTGTTTTAACGACAAGATGGTGGTTGGTGCAATTCACGGCTGGGCTGTGGGTGGCGGGCTTGAATGGACTACAAATTGTGACTTTGTCGTGATGGCCCAGTCCTGTCGATTCTTTTTTCCGGAAATTTCCCTAGGTGTGTTTGTCACGGGCGGTGTGACCCGCCTGTTGGTTGAGCAGATAGGCCTGCAGAATGCGCGAGAAATGATTTTACTGGGCAACCGCTACTCGGCAAACGAAGCTGAAAAACTGGGGTTTAGTTGGCGAATTACGGAAGATGATGAGGTTATGCCGACAGCAAGATCTCTCGCACAACGAATTGCCTCGTTACCCGCCGGCCCGGTGAAAAATCTCAAACAGGCCCTGCGGGAATCACCAACTGCCAACCTAGAAGCAGCTATGGCATTGGAAACCGAAGCAACACTCGAGGGATTTCTCGACCCATTGTCCGCGGAACGAATTCGTGATCGCCTGCCTTAGAAATACCTGCGTATTGAATTGTGACGCCGAGGATCGATACGCCGGGCTATCTCCAAACTAGATAATGCGCCGTTTCGCTTACGCAACGCACCGACCCGGTGATCAGGGTCGCATCCGGCCAACCCCTCCTCCCGCGAAGAACAGATGATTCGGCTAGGGGGCCCTCACGCCGCCCCTCGCTTCGCCAAGCAACAGCCTTGCCCATCTCCAGACACCCAGGGGCAAGCCCGCCCTGGGAGGCGTTGGGCCCCTACCGTAGGCCCTATAATGACCGTTATGTTCAACTCGCCGGTGGGGGGCGTGGCCTCCCCGGCTGGAATCCAGCGGTTTATGGCATGCCCGGCCGCCAAAGGTACCAGAACCCCGTGAAGGCATCGCCGAAGGGCCGGCCCAAGTTGAACTGGGCGATGTTGATCTGGGTTTGCCCGGCGTGAGACTCGTGTCCGGGTGCGGCGGCGTAGGGTGAGCCGACGTATTGGATCGGACGGTGGTATCGAATCAGGTCGGCCCGACGGATATGGGCCAATTGCTTGGCGATCTCACGAGCGTCATACAGGTCGCCGACTTGGTCGATCAGCCCCGCCTTGACCGCCTGATCGCCGCTGAGCACGCGACCGTCGGTAAGCGTGTCAAACCGATCAGCGGGGATTTTCGGCCGGGCGTCGCGGACAACAGCTCGGAAACGCCGGTAAAAATCGTCAACCAGCCGTTGCAACACCACCTGCTGCTCGTCGGTGAGCGTGTTGAATGGTGAGCCGGCGGCTTTGTTCGGCCCGGTGGTCAAAGCCTTGGTTTCCACACCGATGCGGCCGAGCGCAGTCTTGACGCTGATGGTCTGCATAATCACGCCGATGCTGCCGACTACGCTGGTCGGATAGGCGATGATCCTGTCAGCGGCGCAGGCCAGGTAATACCCCCCGCTGGCGCCGACGTCCATGATCAGGGCCACGACGGGTTTGCCGGTCTGACGCTTGAACCTCTGCACCTGCCGGTACATCGCATCGGAGGCGGTGACCGTCCCGCCCGGCGTGTTGAGCCGCAGAATGACCGCCCTGATCCGGCTGTCCATGCGGGCCATTTTCAATTCCTCATCGAGCAGGCTGACGGGATTGTCGCCGTCGCGGAGCAGCCCGTGGCGCGGCGCGTTGACGATCAAGCCGGACACATCGATGATCGCGATGCGACCTGCATGCCACCCGCCCTCGGAATCGACGACGGTGGCCCGCAGCTGCTGACCGCCCGGCACGGTGCCGATGGCCAGGATCAGCGGACCGCACCCCCCCGGCAAAAGCCCGATCATCGCCAGCGAGATCACTCGAAGGATCATCAGTGCATCATACCACGAGCGCGGTCAGCTCGACCGTGGCAATAGCGCCCCCTGCCGGCGCTTGTACTTGTGCCCCCTACCACTGCTGCGCTACGGTGTTCGAGTTGACCCGTTACGACGGGGATTTGGCGGGATGATGGGCGATGGTCTTGTTTAGCCGTTGCTTGCCGAAGGCATGCTCAAGTACCTGGTCGACCGTTTCAACATAGATGATCTTGCAACTCTTGCGGACCTCGTCATCGATATCCTGCTCGTCACGTTTATTCTCGCTGGGCAGGATGACCGTCTTGACGCCCGCTCGTGCAGCAGCGAGTGTTTTTTCCTTGACGCCGCCGACGGGGAGCACGAGGCCTCGTAATGTCAGTTCACCGGTCATCGCCAACCGCGGCTGAACGGGCAAGTCGAGCAGCAGCGATGCAATGGACGTGTACATGGCGATGCCGGCACTGGGCCCATCCTTGGGTACGGCGCCGGCGGGAACGTGAATGTGGACGTCGAGGTTGGCCAGCATGTCGAGGTTGTATCGAAACCGCGGCGCCTTGGTCTTGAACAGGCTCATCGCCGCCGTGACCGACTCCTTCATCACGTCGCCGATCTGACCGGTCAAGGCCACCTTCCCGTCACCCGGGTAGGCAGCCGCCTCGATGAACAGCACCTCCCCGCCGACCGGCGTGTAGGCCAGCCCAATGACGATGCCGGGCAGCTTGGTCCGAACGTCGACCTCGCGGAAATATTTGGCGCTGCCCAGCATCTTGCAGATCAGCTTGTCGTCGACCCGCCAAAGCCTGCGCGACGATTTGCTGCGGGCGGCGACCTGCGCGGCGATACCCCTGCATACCCCGCCGATCTGGCGCTCCAATTCGCGCACCCCCGCCTCACGGGTGTAATCGTTGATCACCGTGCGCAGCGCGGCCGCCGACCATTTACAGTTCTTTTTCGTCAGCCCGTTTTCTTCGAGCTGGCGAGGCACGAGGTAACGGCGGGCAATCTGAAACTTGTCGTTGTCCGTGTACCCCGGAATATCGATCACTTCCATGCGATCATGCAAGGCGAACGGCACGGCGCCCATATAATTGGCCGTCGCGATAAAGATCACCTGCGTCAGATCAAATGGCACGTCGAGGTATCGATCGATGAAGCTGTTGTTCTGCCGGGGATCGAGCACCTCCAGCAGCGCGCTGGCCGGGTCGCCGCGAAAATCGGCGCCGAGCTTGTCAACCTCGTCGAGCATCATGACCGGGTTGTTCGTGCCGGCGCGGCGGAGCTCCTGAATGATGCGCCCGGGCATGGCGCCGATATAGGTTCGCCGGTGCCCACGAATTTCCGCCTCATCGCGAATGCCACCCAAACTCATGCGGACAAACTGCCGGCCCAGGGCATCGGCAATCGATTGGCCCAGCGACGTCTTGCCCACCCCGGGTGGACCGACCAGGCAGAGGATCGGACCGCGGCCATTCGGATTGAGCTTGCGCACCGCCAGGTACTCGATCAAGCGACGCTTGACCTTATCCAGATCGAAGTGGTCGCGGTCGAGCACCTGCCGGGCACGGTCGAGGTCAAGATTGTCCTCGCTGGCCTTGTGCCAGGGCAGATCGGCGATCATCTCGAGGTATTGCAGCAGCATGGCGTATTCGGGACTGGCCGGCGGGATTAGTTCGAGCCGGTCCAACTCGCGAGTCGCCTCGGACATTACCTTTTCGGGCGGGTCGGCCTCTTCGAGCCGCTGACGCAGGTCCCTGAGCGTCTTCCCCTCCCCTTCGGTTTCACCAAGCTCTTTCTGAATCGCCTTGAGCTGCTCGCGCAGGTAAAACTTGCGTTGAGAGTCGCTGATCGACGCTTGCACGTCCTGTTGAATCTTCTGCTGCAGCTTGGCGATTTCGAGCTGATTCGACACGTAATGGTGCACCGCGCGCACACGCTTGGCAACGTCGGTTTCCTCGAGCAGGTCCTGCTTCTGCTCCGTTTGCAGGTTGAGATTCGACGCGAGAAAGTCGGCCAACGCCGACGGGTTGTCAATGTTCCTCAGCACTTCCTTCGCCTCGTCAGGCACGCTGGGCGACAGATCGATCAGTTGCTCGGCCTGCTCGCGGAGCAGGCCGATGCCGGCCTCGAACCGTTTCCCCACGCCGGCAACGTCCTCGAGAAGATCGACGGCCGCCTTGAAAAACCGCTGCTGCCGGATGTATTTGCGAATCCGGATGCGCGACAGGCCATGGACGATGATCCCGACCGTATCGTCGGGTTGGCGGATCATTTTCAGGACCGTCACCGCCGTGCCGACAGTGTACAGTTCAAGCGATGATGGGCTTTCCTCGTCCTCGTCAAGTTGCGTGGCTACGGCGATGATCTTCGACTGCGGCAACGACTCGTCGAGCAATCGTCGGCTTCGTTTGCGGTTGATGCCAAGCGGCATGACCGTGCCGGGCAGCATGACCGTACCGCGGATCGGCAGGACCGGCAGGACGTCTGGGATTTTGACGACCTCGGACAGCGCTGCATCGCCGATGATCTGAGCCACCTCGCCGACTTTGGGTTGCGGTGGATCAGCCGTGGGCGACTCTTTGTCCGGTTTATCGTTGGGTGGATTGGCCATTTGAATCACCGACAAACTTTGCGTTACAGGTCGAGTTGCCCCGGCCATGCCACCCAAGGGTATTCGATTACCCCGGTTGGGCAATGGGCATGCGAATCCACAGCAGGCCACACTCGTATTCGGTGCGCACCTTTTTCAGATCGACACGACCAGATATCTGGATCACGCGCCGAAACGGGCCGTGATCTATCTCCATCGAAACGATGCGCATCGGCTGCGAGGCGTCATCGCGCGGATCGGGCGTGGGACGAACACCACAGATCGTCAACCGGCCCGGCGAGATGCGTACCTGGAGCGATCTCGGCTTGAGGCCGGCCATGTCGACGCAGACATCGAGCCGATCCTTCAACTGATACACATTGACCAGAGGCGACCACGCCTCGGCCGGCTGATAAGGAATCGGCCCGAAATGCCGGCTCCAGATCTGGTCTATGCTGTGGGTAATCCGCTGCTCGACCTGGTCGAATTCGTCATGGACGGCGGTGTTGATCATGGATCTTGTGACATTCAACAGGACAAAACAGCTTTTCATCTTACGCGACCGACGCCTTGAAAGCATCCGACACCGCTTTTCTAGACCTCGACCCGCTGCTATGATTACGCACGGTTTCGACGGCCCGTGCGGGCAAAACCGGATGGAAAGTGATACGACGATGAAAACCCAGACTCCCACCAGCCACAACCCGATGCCGGACGTGCAGGCCAGCCCGGATGACCGCAACATCGCGATCGACAGGGTCGGCGTCCGCCACATCACCTACCCGATCACGCTCAAGTGCCCGGCCACCGGAGGCGTCCAGCATACCGTGGCCAAGGTCAACATGTACGTCGGACTGCCCCACCACCAGAAGGGCACGCACATGAGCCGGTTCCTCGAAGTGCTCAACGAGCACCACGAGCGGCTCGAGTCCAAGGAGATCATGCAGTTCTGCCGGGATATGGCCCGCCGTCTCGACGCGGAAGAGGCGCACCTCGAACTTCGGTTTCCCTACTTCATCCACAAGCGGGCGCCGGTCACCGGTTCGCCCGGCATGATCGATATCGAGGTGACGTTCGAGGCGACCGCCTGCGCCGCATCGCAGGGCGCGACCGATGACTTCATGATGAGCATCAAGGTGCCCGCGACCAGTCTCTGCCCGTGCTCGAAAGAGATCTCCGACTACGGTGCGCATAACCAACGCTGCCAGATCACTGCCAGCGTGCGATTCGACCATGGCCGGTACATGTGGATCGAGGAGTTGTTCGAGGTCGTCGAGCGGTCGGCCAGCACGCAGGTCTTTGCCGTGCTCAAACGGCCCGATGAAAAATGGGTCACCGAAGACGCATACGATAACCCCAAGTTCGTCGAGGACATTGTTCGCGATCTGGCGATAGCGATCGACGCGGAGGATAGGATCATCTGGTACCACATCCACAGCGAGAACTTCGAGTCGATCCACAATCACAATGCCTACGCGTCGATCGAAAAGGACAAGCGCAAGTGAACCGATTCACGGCACGAACCGCCACCTGACGCGTTGCATAGCCCAACGATCGGCGCGCTATTGTTACAGGAATCGACAGGCGGATTTTCGAGGCATGTCCTACGCGAAGATCGCCACGTGTCGCTCGATGAATAAAGCACATGGCCGGCGTCAGCCACAACGACACACTTGTTCTCTACGGCCACGACGAGTGCGGCCTCTGCGATCGTCTTGAGAGGATGATCGGGCCGCACCTGCTTTCAGGCAATCTCAAACTGGTCAAGAAAAACATCAGGGACACCCCCGATCTTGCTCGCCGGTATGGCAATCGGATTCCCGTGCTGACGTGCAACGGCCGGGTGCTCGCCGAAGGCAACCCCTCCCCGCAGCAGGTCCTCGATGCTTTGAAAACGATCGCTCCTGACATTTAACCGGGGCTTCCCACCCTCGCGGGTGTGACCCGCTGTACCCGCCAGGTGATCAAGACCACGACCTCGGCCAAGTAAAGCAGGGTGGGTCGCCCGCCCTGCTTGTCAGTTGATCAGAAGTATCGCAGGCGGTCGGTTTCCAAACCCGTACCGCGTTTAGGATTGGCGCAGCCCCGCTTTCGTCACCGCGTCGAAGCAGGCCCTGTAGCGTTCGTCGGCCATGGCGGTCAGGAATCGGCTTGACGTTCCCGCGGTCATGATCAGAGCACCGCGGTCAACGTATTTCATCATCGCCTCGGCGGTGGCGACAGGAATGCCCCACGGCATCCGGTGCTTGTTGGCCGCGGCAATCACCTTCTCGACGGCGGCCTGAACGGCCTGGTGCTCGAAATTGCCGTGATAACCCATCGCCTGCGCCAGATCGCTGGGCCCGATCCAGATGCCGTCGATGCCGGGCATGGTGACGATTCTCTCGATGTCATCCACGGCGCCGGTTTGCTCGATCTGGCAGATCATCAGGATGCGCTCATTGGCGGCCTCGTCGTAGGCCTGTTGGTCGTACCAGAAATCAGTAGCGCGCACCGGGCTGTAGCCACGCGAACCGATGGGGTGATACTTGGCCGCTTGCACCGCGCGCTGGGCATCATCGGCGTCCTGAATCATCGGCACGATGATCCCATCTGCGCCGGTATCGAGCACCCACTGGATGTGCGTCGGGTCGTTGCCCCGCACGCGCACGATGCAACTCATGTCCGAGGCGCGCAGGGCAAGAATAAATGCCTGGATATGGTCTTCCGTAAACGGCTGATGCTCGTTATCCACCAGCAGCCAATCGAAGCCGGCGTGCTCGAAAATGATCGCGATGCCCGGGTCGGCCAGCGTGGTCCACACGCCGATCGCCGGCTCACTATTTCTCATAAGCCGTGCCAGTCTGTTATCCTTCATCACGACAACTTTAGCGGACGCACCGCCCGGCCGCCATTTCATACTCGGGCTGCTGTCCGATCGGTTCGCCTTTTCTGGTATCTTGCACGAGAAGTCAAAGCCGACACGAGCAGCCTGTTATGAGTGAAGCAGTGCCAGATTACCAGCTTTATTGGGGTGACATCCATAACCACAACCGATTCGTTTGTGGCCAAGGCAGCCTCGAGCGGAGCTACGAAATTGCTGCAAGCCACCTGGATTTCTACGCGCTTACACCCCACGCGCAATACTGCGACGGCCACGCACCGGACGGGTATGAACTGGTCAAGCAGAATTGGACGGGCATTCAGAAGACCGCCGCGGAATACAACCGGCCAGGGCAGTTTACAACATTCCTGGCTTATGAATGGCACTCACATCAGTGGGGGCATTACTGCGTTTATTACGAGGACGATCATCAACCGCTGCACCTGGCGATGACGCTGGAGCGTCTGCAGGATTACATCCGCAACCACCAGCGGGCGATCATGGTGCCTCACCATATCGCTTACCACAACGGCATCGACT
>CAUYYV010000131.1:0-8909 GCA_963577075.1 Phycisphaerae bacterium | reverse complement strand
GGATTACTGCGGTGAGCACGGCTTCCTTGCCACGGTCGTCCCGGTCCCCCTCCCCGCCGCCGCGTGGATGGCGGTGCCGTTGCTCGCTGGCATCGGCGTGATCGGCAAGATGCGTCGACTGCGGCGTGGGATGTGGTCAGCATCCACGGCGGCATGGCATGCCACTTCATGGCACCGACAATGATGACGCGTGGTGCGACGCTGACCGTGCGGACCACAACCCCTTGAAAATCCAGAACGTTGACGCCGCACGGCACGACATGTCGCCGTCTGCCACACCAAAAGGCCGCGGTGGGATTCGAACCCACGATGGCTTACGCCAACGGATTTGCAATCCGCTCCCTTTGTCCACTCGGGCACGCGGCCGATCGATACAACCGTTACTGATTCTAGCCGTGCCCGATGTTTTTGCCAGCGTGGCATGGAGCCGATAAAGAGTCAACGGGCTGTTCGATTCCGCGAATCCAGGGCCACCGATGCCATCGATCGCTGACAATTCAACGATTCAAGGCCGGGTGATTCGCATGACCATCCTCATCGGCGCGGTCGTGCTGGGGCAGGCATTTCTCTACGGCCCATCGCTTATAGGCCACAAAATCCTGCTGCCGCTGGACCTGCTGGCCAGGCCGGAGGTCTACCTGCCGCAGACACCGCAGACTCGCAGCATCGTTCCGCAGAATCGTATGACCTCGGACCTGGTGCTGGCAATCGAGTTTCGCCGGCGGTTCGCCGCGTCCGAGGTGCGCGCCGGGCGGATGCCGCTGTGGAACCCCTACAACTACTGCGGCGCACCGTTTCTGGCGGCGAACAATACGGCCGTGTTCTCTCCCTATACGCTGGCGTCGTATCTTTTTCCCGGACCGGCGACGATCGCGTGGGTACAACTGCTCAAGTCACTGGTCGCGGCAATCGGGGCGTACCTGTTTTTTCGGGTCGCGATGGGCGTAAGCTATTGGCCGGCGGCGATTGGCGGTTGGTGCTTTACGCTGACCGGATTTCTGGTGTTGTGGACGGGATACCCCCCCGGCTTCGTGGCTTCGTGGCTTCCGTGGGTACTGCTGGCGACGGACCGAGCGGCACGGCGGCCTGGGGGTTGGGGCGGCCCGGCACTGGCGATCGCCACGGCGGTCACGATGGTCAGCGGGCACGCGGCGCAGGCGGGCATCGTGCTCGTCGCCTCGGGGCTGTACCTGCTGTGGTGCCTGTTTCACCGGTTCGGGCTAAAGGGCGCGGCGTGTCGAGCGGCAGTCGCAACGGTGTCGGCGACGGCCGGCGGCTGGATGCTGGGGATGCTGCTGTCAGCGCCGCAGAACCTGCCGACCATCGAGTATCTTCAGACATCGCATCGCGTGGCGCAGCGGGCCGCCGGCCTGATCGAAACCGCCGCGGTTGGCTGGCAAGGGTTGACGCAGATGGTGCTGCCGTATTTCCACGGCTCGTGGCAAGGCGGCAGCTTCTACCTCATCAACGGCAACCGCTTCGAGGGCGCACCATCGGCGTACGCTGGATTGATCATCACGTTGCTGCTGGCGCCGCTGGGTTTTTGCAACCGGTCGCTGCGCGGCATAACGGCGTTCTGGCTGATCATAGGCGCCTTGGCAGCCTGCCCTGTTCTCGGCATACCCGGCGTGTCGAACCTGTTTGAAATCGGGCCGTTGCAGTTACTGAAGAACAACCGGTTCACCATGCTGACCGGCTGGGCGGCGGTGGCGATGGCGGTCGCGGGAATGGAGGTGTTGTGGCGTCGCCAGCGGGTCAGGCGATGGTGGTTCTGCCTGCCGGTGATAATGTTGCTGGTCGTCGGCGGCTGGTGCGCCTTGCGCGCGCTCAAACTTCCCGAGCCGGTGGCCAACGAGTTGGCGCAGCGGATTCACGATCCCGCGTTTGCGCTGCCTTATCAAATCGACGACATGGACGACATACACCGGATTCAACGCCGTTTCATGACAATCTACGCGGTCGGCGCCGCGTTGTGCACGATGACGATCATTATTTGGATTGCCCTGTGGCGGGGCAGAATCAGCGGCGCCGGCGGGCTGGTGACGGTGGCGGGCCTGGTCGCCGCGGAGTTGATCTGGACATCCTGGGGCGTCAACGCACAGTGCGATCCGGCACTTTACTACCCACGTGTCGGCGTGATGGAGCAGATTGCCCGCCGCGGTGACGGACGCATCTGCGGCATGCGGAACCTGCCGGCCAACCTGAACATGTCGCACGACCTGCTCGATATCCGTGGCTATGACGGCGCCGACCCGCGACGCCTAGTTGAATTGCTCAATCCAGTGCGCAGTCACCTTGTGCCGGCCGAACCCCACGCCATGTTGCAGCGGTTTACGCCATCGCCCGAACCGTCGCCGATCCTAGACATGCTCAACATGCGGTATCAATTGTTCCGCCGGGATCCCGGCGTGGATACGCTGATCGCGCAGGATGACTATTGGGTTGTTGAGAATCCAACGGCGATGCCACGCGTGTACGTACCACGCCATGTCAAGGGGCCGATCGAGGCGAGACAAACGCTTGCCCTGCTGACGCGGCCGGATTTCAACCCGGCGGAAGTCGTCTACGTCGATCGCAAGTTGAACACGATCACGGGCGAATGCGTGGGCGAAGCCCGAATCGTCGCCGAGACACCCTCGCGTGTGACGATCGATGCTTCGATGCAGACCAGCGGCGTGGTCGTGCTTGCCGATTCATGGGACAAGGGCTGGCGCGCTTACCTTGACGGGCATTCGGTGCCGGTGCTGCGTGCCAACTATGTGTTGCGGGGCGTCGAGGCACCCGCAGGTAAGAGCACCATCGTGCTCAGTTACGAGCCGACAAGCATGACGATTGGCCTGTGGCTGATGATGGTCGGACTGTTCGCCCTGGCAGCGTGGGTGGTGGTACCGGCCATGATCAAAGTAAAAGCACCGATTCCCGGTTGAAGTCGCCGCGGTATTCCATGGGTCACGCCATGGCCAACGTTCCTGACGACCAACACTAAAATGGTAAACACGTAGCCTTCCCAACCAAGCTGCGTGGTTACCGGACACGATCGATCACAGCCAGGGCGGCCCGCGACCGGCGGATCATCACCGCCATGCCACGCCCGCCGTTGCCGGGCGTCAACATCCGTCAGAACCCCACAGACCGCTACGCCGGGAGAAGTTTCTCAAATGCTTGTGACATTGCCCCTTATGACCGTCGCCGATGACGCACCCGGGTTGGGCCGACCGTTGCAACGACAAGAGCGTGAGAATCCGTACAGAATCCAATTTGTCGACCGTGATCTCGCGTCACATGGCGTCTTCGAGTCCACTGGCAGGCAACCCGGCAACCCGTCCGACCCGTGCCGAGGGCCACACCGCTTCGCGCATGGCACACATGGAAGATCGGATGCGACTAACCCCGCTGCCCGACCGGCCCCGCGGCCTCGGGCACACGCGATGCGAGCCGTGTCATCCGCAGCACCTGCTGATGCACGAAAGGCCGCAAGGGTGGCCCTGGGATATGCCGATGCCCGCAGCGCTTTCCAAGCCACCGATTCAACCCGATAACACCATTGTGAGAATCATTACGTTTTATGAGCAAAGCATTCCGCAACCTCCTGCCGATGAACGCGAAAGAATCATCGACGTCACCGCCTAAACCGACCGGGAACATCAGACGATGCCGACCGACCTGCAACTTGAGAGCCATATTCAGAACGTCTACCACCTCGACCATGCAAGCTGCAAGGCCGCGCTGCTGGGCATCAACAGGCCCCACCTTGATTTCACCGAGGATTACCTTGACCGGATGAGCGTCGATCGGCTTCGTCACATTCTTGTCGCCGCGTACCTCCAGGCCACCAAGTCCTCCCGCGAACGCCAAACCCGGCTTTCGTGACAATCCATTGATTACCGGCAGCACCGCCTGTCGCACCGGCATCGCCATCTGTATACAACGGGGCGAGAATCGTCGCGCCATTGTCCTGCTTGCCCGCTCACCTGCGGTATTGTCGCTGCACGCCGAACGTCTTGTCACCGCCTTGTGCAGTTCTCCATCAGCTGGATCGCCATTAAATTTGAGGTTTTGCCGCGATGTCCTGTCAGGCGGCATTGCGGTCAACCGGTGCGGCGCGAAAACTTAATGTTTTTGAACGAGGCGGCGCGTGCTTCGAGCGGCTCTTCGATCGCGAGACGCTCGATGCTCGAGCCCAGTTGTACGCCATGACAATCGGTGTGATCGAGCATGTACTGGGCGTCCTCCGGCTCGCTCAGCGCCGCGCCGTGGGCCAGCAGGATGACGTCCGGGCTGATCTGCTTGGCGATGGCGAAATGTTTTTGCGACCGGTCGGCGGTCTCGGCAATATCGCTGCCGTCCCCGTACCCCGTGGACCCTCCGCGCGTAATACCGGCGTGAAAAATAAAAATATCCGGCGATGCCTCGTTCATCAGCCGCCTCGTGTCCTGATCGTTGAACGCGTAGCCGATCGTGAGCATGTCCAGCTCGCGCGCGATGTTGAGGGTGTTGATCTCGTGCGCATAGCCGAGCCCGGTCTTCTCGAGCATGTCGCGAAACGCGCCATCGAACCACGCAACGGTGGGGAAGTTATGCACCCCGCTGTAACCGATGCGCCGGCAATCCTCGAGAAACAACCGCATGTCGCGAAGCACGTCTACGCCATTTACACCGACGATGACGGGCGTCTGCTTCACCTGTGGCAGAATCTCCCTCGCACCGCAGTCGAACACCATCTGGTTGGCGTCAGCCATGGGCAGCATGCCCGCCAGCGAGCCGTGGCCCTGCATGCGGAAATAACCGGTGTTGTACACGCCCAGGATGTCTACTCCACCGCGCTCGATGAACTTGGCGCAGATACCGTTACCCGCACCGGTCATGACCAGCGGTTTGCCACGCTCGATCTCGGCGCCAAGCCGGTCGAGAAACTCACGGCGCGAATATCGTTTCGCCATCGGTATCGCCTAGCCCATCAGCCTGATCAACTCGTTCGCCGCCTCGGCCGCAAAGTCGGGGTCATCGATGTGCGTGTCACGCTCGACCACCTTGATGTTCGCCGGCATCTTTGACTTCACGGTTTCGGCAAACCCGGCGTCGGACTCGGGGTCGAAGAACCCCTGGCCCGCCACGGCATAGCTGTCATAGCCCGCCGTGGGAATCATGAAGACCGCCTCGTTGCTGGTGTACTCAAGTCGGCGGACAATTTCCTCTGCAACGCAGATCATCTCGTCCTTGTCGAGGCGCACGTCCGTGATCTGCGGGCTGTGCCGGATCATCGTGCGCTGATCAAACGGCGCCGGCACCGTTTCGGGCGCGCCGAACACCAGCACCTCGATGGCGCCCGGACAGATAACCTGCGGCAGGCCGAGCTTGCCCGCCGTTGTCAACCGATCGTCGTCGGCGGCCAGCAGGGCGTCGAACATCTGGTTGGATACTTCAATCGTGGCATAATCAAGCACGGCGCCGATGACGCCCTCGCGCATCAGTTGCTCCATGGCCCTCCCGCCGGCACCGACCGCGTGGAATGTGATCGTCTCATAGCCCGCCGCCTCGAGCACTTCGATGGCCTTCATCGCCCCCAGCGTCGTGATTCCAACCGTCGTCACCGCCACCAACGGCTTATCACCGGTATCCAGTGTCACCTCGATGTGGGCGGCGCCGCACACGGCGCCGACGGCATTGGCAAGAATCTTGCGCGTCAGCGGATTGAGTCCTAGAATGTCGGCCACGGAAAACATCATGGTGATATCTTTGATGCCCACCCACGGCGCGACGTCGCCCGACGCCATGGTGGAGACCATTATTTTTGGCAGGCCGTAGGGCAAAGCGCGCATGACGGACGTCGCCAATGTTGTGCCCTGGGTGCCGCCCATTGCAATGACGCCGTGCACTTTCTGCTGGTCCACCATCTCCGTGACGATGCGCGTCGCTCCTTGGGCCATGACGGGCGCCGCCTGCTCACGATCAGGTTTTTTCAGGAGCTCGGCCAGCGGCGTGCCCCCTCGCTCGGCGACTTGCTGCCGTGTCACGTCCGCTCTTGTGGCCGGCTTGCCAATGACACCCGTGTCGATGACAACAGGGTGGTCGCCCAGCTTCTTGACCAGCCCGCTAAGGTATTCCGCTTCACGGCCTTTCGTGTCGAGCGTTGCCAGTATGGCGATCGTTTTGGCGCTCACTGGTACATTTCTCTCTGGATACGGGCATCCTAACCGCCGGGCCGGTTATCATAACCGCAAAATCCTCTTTGTTTGGATCCTTGTTATCGTCCGCCGGCCGACCGGCGACCGCTGGTCCGATCAAAGTCGTCAATAAAAACGCCCGCACAAGTATGAGCTTGTGCGGGCGTGTTTTTCGGTGCAAATGCGTGCTTTACCGGATCATCCGGCCAAGCGGCGACGGCGCAGCATCGCCAGGCAGCCGATGGCCATCAACCCCACGGTGCTCGGCTCCGGGATGTCGTCGACATACCATCTGCTGTTGTTCGAAGTGTTTTTGAAGCGAATAGCCGCGATATCGCCGAGCGTGCCGGCTTTAGTGAGCATGCTGGTGAAAACTCCGTTCAACCCGATCTCCATGCTGCCCGACCCAATCGGATATACAATATCGATCCGATGCCAGGTGTTATGGTTGAACGTCCCTTGCAAGTTAAGGCCGGTGGCCCCGTTGTGTGCTCTGAAAATGTCGCCGGCTGTTCGGGTGAGCTGCAAGCCGGCAGCTCCGCCACCACTGTCACGCAGTTCGATGAGGAACTCGTAGCCGTTTTCATACGCGTTCTTTATGTTGATCATCGTGGAAAACTTAAAAATGCCCGAGTTTATTTGGGGGAAAACCAGATCGTTTTGCATGTTGGGATTTTGTGAACCGAATTTATCGCCCGAGAACGATAAAAGTGTACCGCCCTCCTGGATGGTTGACACCTTCGGTGCCCCGCTCCAGGCGCCGATGTTCGCCGCGGAGTACGAGTTGTGCGCGCCGTCTTCGAAGTCATCAAAAAACCGCGTGGAGGTGATGTTCCCGCTCCAGTCCGCCCTGTGGACAATCACCGCCTGCGCCGGCACCGCCAACGCGGCGACCAAAACGACTGCCAACATACCGATTAGTGTTACATGCTTCATCACATTGCTCCTTCCCATAAAGGGTGTTAATCAATCAGTTCCGTTCCGTCCAAACCGTCTGTCGTAACAAAGAACCTGGCAGCTACACCGCTGCCGAGCCCTGTAAACATCACGATGCCTTGTTTTATGCGCTATCTCCTTTGAGCACCTGTGCGCACGCGGCGTCAAGGCCGAATGGTTCGATACCACCTCACGCCCAAGAAGTCAGGCTGCAACACGCACGCATCCAATAAATACGGTGCGGCGCTTGTTTCCCTGCCTCTCGATGCACATAGCAACGTACCACCCACCCTCCTGTAAAATGAAAATATGGGCCGACGTCAACGCTCATGGTACCCCCTCACCACCAATTTGTAAAGATATTTTTCTTTATTTGGGCGGCACATTCGTGAACGGTAACTTTAGTAAAAAAAGGGATTTACCGACATATCGTCCAGCCCGTCGACATTTATTTCGTCAAGGATCAGGAGCAGGAGCAGTGGTGTCAGTTTGCCTTCGTGGCGTGACGAAAAACGCCGATGTGCATGACCAGGTCCGGGTCGAGCAGATTGATTTCCCCGACGTGTTGCATGGGTTGAGCCGGCATGTGCTTTACACGCGTGCCGCCGGGGACAATAAACCGCAACGCATGCTCGCCGCGCAACCTCGCCCACGGTCCACCGGTCGGTAGCTGCCGTGGCTGTGCGTGATACCAATCCTTGATTGTTTTGCACATGCCCATGATCTCGTATCGCACACATATCCGGCCTGTCAATCACTTGTTTTTACACGCAACCGAGTATATGTGCACCGGCCTGCCGGGCAGGCCGTATACTTCCGCCGGGCCGATCAGGCCATAAATGGTGTCGTCTAAAGTGTTGGTGATCGCGGTCAATTGCACGTATTGCGGGACTGCCGGCAGAGGACTGCCAAGGTCAATGGGTTGTCGTCCGCCCGGTTCAAAGACGAGAACCCCCATGTTTGGCTTACCACCCCCGCGGATTTTGCCGCGCGGAACGATCAATTCACCCGTGGACCGCAGGGCTGCACACCTGAGGCGGCCCATGTTCGCCAGTGCGTAACGCGCTCGCAGAATCATCCGGTCTTCGCTCGCGGACCACTCGTAGAGCCGCCCGTCGTTGCACACCAGATACGCGTTCTTATGCGGATCGTTGAAAAGCGATCCCTCGAATTCGAAGTCGGACAGCAGCAGCTTGTCCTGCTGCGGCTGATAGCGGCATAGGTGCCAGCGGGTCTGCCCCCATGGCCCGACCGCAGCCAGCAGATTGCCCGCAGCGTCGACGATCACGGCGTGAAAACACCAGCTCTCGGCACCGTGTTTGATCGTTCCCTTGTTCGTCACCCGCCCGCTTTCGGAATCGAGCTGGAACAGATGGCCCTGGTGACAGCCATACGCGGCGTCGTCCGTGACAGCCGTGAGAACCATCGACGCATACGGTTCGCAGGGCACGGGCTCGCCCAGGTCGGTGCTCCGGCCGGTTTGCGGATCGTGCGTGAACAGGTGGCGATTGACTGCGCCGAGCACGAGTCCGTCACGGCGCACGAGGATGTTGCGCGTATGGTTCATCGGCGGACAGGGCGAGCCGAGGTCGCGGACTAGACCCCGCCTCGTGTCATACGAAAACAGTCGGCCGCCGGGAAACGTGCCGCCGTACAGCAAACCGTCCGGACCATCAGCGAGTGACACGGCATAATACTCGGACATCAGCGCGGGGCCATGATCGCACAGGACCCAGTCATCGCGTGAACTGTGACGTGGCTGCCAGAGCGCCGAATCGTCCTCAAGGATCTCGAGCCCGTATCGCCCGG
>CAUYYV010000130.1:0-8931 GCA_963577075.1 Phycisphaerae bacterium | reverse complement strand
TTCATTGGACTGTGAAACGCCAGCCTGTACGCCTTACACGCAGGGGCGCGAGCGTGAGCCATTTTTTCACGGCCCGGAGACATGGGCGGCAGGAGAAGCGTCGGTGCGCGATTTCGTCGCGCTGATGAGCGACCAGGGCACCGCGGCGGGGGCAACGCTGAACGTCTATCCCGACGTGGCGCGGCATCAGGCGTCGCTCTTTCGCGAGATGGTCGACACCGGCGTCGAGGTTGGGCTGCACCTCAACACGTTGCGCTATTCGCGAATCGGCGATGACAAGGCCAAGTGGCTGGGACACATGGATTACGACGAGCAGCACTACGCCATCGCGATGGCCAAGGACGACCTCGAGCAAACGCTCGGCCGGTCCTGCCGCGGTTTTCGCTCGTGCTACGGCAGCACCAACGATCACACCTTCGGCGTCTGCGAGGATTTGGGGTTCGAGTGGACGAGTCATCCGCACAGCCGATTCCGTCCCGAGTTCGCTTCCTGCTGGCGCGGCAGTTGGCCCTATCCGCATCACACCAACCGCAAGAGCAAACTCGTCTACGGCGAGATGAAGCTGTTCGAAATGCCCGGTACCAACGGCCTGGCGGTCATGTACGACAGCAATCCCAACCAGCCGTTGAATCTTCGCGCCGAGACGCCCGCCGAAAAACTCGGCCCCGACCGCCAACTGCTGCGCGACGTCATCGAAGAAAATATCGTCGAGATGGAAAAACGCGCGATCCCCGTCCGCACCATCATCGCGGGCAGTCACAACACACCGCCGTTCGGCCAACGCGACAGCCACCAGGCCCGGAACGTCGTCTGGGTGATCCGCCATACGCGCGAAGCGGCCGCGTCCCACGGCCTCACGTTTCGCCCCGCCCATTTCGAAAACATCCTCGACGAGGCTAATCGCGTCGATTCGTACTGACCCCTGCTGCCATGCGATTACAAAATATTTCAGGGTGGTGAGGGTTCAGCGGTGACTTTGTTGAGCACGGGATTTTCTTTGAAACGGTCGCGGCCGCCCTAGAACCACTCGAGCGGCAACAACCACAAGCCGGATATCAAACTCGCCAAGATTCCATATCGGCCGATGCGACGGTAAGTGTTCATGATGCTTTCTTTTCAGATCGCGATTCGCAGGGACATCTGCCCCTTCAGTTACTGATAGGAAAATCTTGTGTGCGATATCCTCCGAAAAACGAGTCGCTGACATCACGAGACGTGCGTTGCCTGGCGATCGCACCACCCAATACCGCCTATGGTTTCGCCGGCTCGTATGCCTCGCGCAGGTAGGGATTGTCCGCCGGCTGCTTGCCACCGTAGAACCATTTAAGGGGCAGGACTTTGAGCATCTGGTTGGGTTTGTCGGGCGCGACGCGCTTGCCGAAGAGGATCTGCGCTTTGGTCGCGTGCTCTTCGTATTCGCCACACGTGTGCGTCACCAGCACGCGATCCTCCATGACAAAGCAGGAGGGATAGGACCCGCGATATTTCGCGTTCGAGTCGCGCACATAAACCGGATCACGCTCGACGGCAGGCAACCCCGCATTGAAATAGATCTCTTCGGGTCGCACCGGATGAATCGGGCCCGGCTCGACGCGCGTCGTCTCGTGCACGGAATACAGGTTCTGAAAAAACTCCCACACACGCCCGCCGTCACGGCTGACGGCCGACGACACACGCGTCCGATTGTCGCCGCGGCGGACCTCGGCTTCACTCTCCTGATTCCAGATACACAGCAGATGACCGTTGGGCAGTGTCCGGATTTGCGCCGGCGTGGTGCACGCGGCCAACACCGTCGGCTGGGGGCGCGTCCACGAGTCGCCGTTGTCGTTCGACCAGGCCTGAAACAGCCGGCCCAGACCGTTGCGCATCACCACCAGCAGTCTTCCGGGGGCCACCTCGGTCATGGACGGCTCGCCGCAGTAGCTGAATTGAGTGCTCCAATCCAGCAGGATCATAATCTCCCCGTCCTGGTTGCGCTGCCACGTGCGCCCGTCATCGTCGGAGTAGAGGATATAGACCGTCGCGAAGCGCGGGTCGAAGAAGTGGCCGGCGCTGCTGACCCATTGGTTATTGAACAGCTTGCCGGACATGGGCAGGGTCTTGTTGTCCGGGCCGTAGCCGGAGCCGAGGCAGGCGTACACGGGCAGCAGGATGCGCCCCGAGCTGCTGCGTAAAAACACATCCTGGTAACTGGCGGTGTTCAGCCCTGGCGGACTCATGCGCACCGGCGGCTGCCACGTCGCCCCGTTGTCGTCGCTGCGCCAGAACTTGAAGCTCATCGACGGTCTCAGCATGGCATATTCGCTGCTGGACGGGTTCTCGTGGACCCGCGCCGCCAGACCGATCGAGTTCTTGCCCGACAGTTTGACCAGCGAGCATTCGCCGCCGACGACCGGATTGCCGTTCGTGTCACGGAACTGGCAGTGGAAGTGATTGCCCGCGTCATCCGTGTGGTCCTGGCCGCCCGGTTTCGACCACGTCAGCCCGCCGTCGTCGGAATGGATCAATGCCCCGCCCCACACGCACTGCAAGATGCGCCCGCCGTCCAATTGCACGAACGTGGACGAGTGATAGTAAGGCGTTTCATGGATTGCCAGCGCCTCCTTGGGGCGCGTCATCGGTACATGGCTCATCCCGGGGTCTCCTGCACTCTCGGGTGGTTTCGAGGGCAACCGCGTACCAGTGGCCGGCCCAGATACAAGGCCGACCCAAGCTGCCTATCACCAACCCCGTGTGGCATGTTGGGCTGTGTTTACGCCACGAGTCACGGCAATCCTACTCTAGCTGCAATGTTCCGAAAAACTGCGGGCGAAGATTCCTGGCAAATGTCGGCGTCCATTGGGTGAGTTCGGCAGGGCTCTGGGCCCGATTGTGCACAATCTGCAGACCCAGCGTGGTGCCCGCCGCCGGTTGAGTCAGACCCACCGCCTGCCAGTCGATCGCGGCTTTGATCGTCCAGGCGCCAATGCCGCGGTGTGTCTTGGCGTCACAGGCACGGTGCAGGTTGGCGTTGTCATCACGCCATGAAGTGGCAAAGGTTACCGCGTCCCCATTGCCGACGAACTTCCCCGAACTGTCTGCGATCATCTCTGGGCGAACGATCTTGTCTTGGTCTCGGTCATTGGTCTTGCTCTTTGGGTTAGGGGTTTCAGGACTGGGCACGCGGTCTCGCGGCTCAATTCAGATTACAACGCCCAGGTCCGCCTTTTCATCGTCTCAATCACTTCCTTCGGAGCAATGTGATCCAAGTACCGACTGGTCGTCGCCGCGTTGCTGTGCCCGAGCTGATGTTGGATGATGTTAACAGGAACGCCCTCAGAGCCCAGTTGTGCAGCGTGCGTGTGGCGGAGGCCGTAGGCGTGGACACGCTTCTCGACACCTGCCTTGCTAGCAATGCGAGGCAGCAACGCCCGAATGTGATCTGCCCCCATGAGTAACACCAGTGCCTATCTTAGCGTTTGCTCCTGCTCAGACAGGGCCGCCAGGCGGAGGGGCGTAGCCCCGGAGTCTTCCGGCCATGTCGCAATCGCCTCCGGTGCGGGGGGCGGTACCCCAGCGAGCTGTGCGGCCGGGCCGTGTTGTAATGGCGTCCCACCGTTCGATCAGCACCTTGGCCTCCAACAGCGTGTCGAAGATCTCCGGGTGCAACAGCTCGTCTGGCAACTTCCCGTTGAATGACGCGTTGTACCCATTCTCCCATGGGCTGCCCGGCTCGATGAATAACGTCTTGACACCTTTGTCGGCAACCCACGACGGCATCCTGATCAGCCCGCCCTGCCATGTTTCGTTTGACCGCTGGGGAAGAGATTTCAGTTGCTCGATTTTGAAGTTGTACATGGCGCCTGAAGTTCGTCTGCCATTCTTTTGCTACAGTATTCACGGCAACATCGCAAAGCACGGTGGTTTCGATATGTCCACCCTCATGCATAAACCCAGATCGACAACCTCACCCCTGTAAACAATTACGATGAGCGTTACGAAGTTGACCCGGGCTCCGCGAAATGTCGAGCCCGGATAACCCCCGGATAACCCCCGGATGACCCCCGGATGACCATAGCGTGAGCCGACATTTAATGCCCAAAATCGAACGAATCAAGCTGACGACCAGTGAGCCTGGCGGTCCGCGGCGGCGCGCGTTTCCGGTGACCACCGGGATCCCCTTCGCCCCGGGCGCATTGGCGGCGGATCAACCGATCGCCATTCAGACCGAGGCGGGGCAGGCCCAACCGTTGCAGACGCGCGTGCTCGAAACGCACCACGACGGCAGCATTCGGTGGCTGCTAGTTGATTACCAGGCTGATCTGCCCCCGTTGGCGCCCGCGACGCACGTTCTAACGATGGGTCGGCAAAGCCCCGAGCCGCCGGCCGACCGGGCGGTCCGCATCCGTGAGGACGGCGACACGCTCGTGATTGAAAACGGTGTCCTTGAACTCGAGATCGACCGAAACCGTTGCGTGCCGCCGATCGCCGTGCGATACCGCGGCGAGTTGGTGAGTAGCGGCGGGCTCGATATCACCATCACGGGCGACGACGACACGCAATACCCAGCCCGCCTCGGCACCGACACCCGCTTCAGTGTGGACGAGCCCGGCCCGTTGCGGTTGCTCGTGCGCTGGGACGGAACCCATCGGGACAAATCCGGCCGCGCCCATTTTGACTTCACGGTCCGCCTGACCGTTTACGCCGGCCAGCCGTTTGTGCGGATCGATCATGTCTTTTTCAACCGGCTCGACGCGGACGTCACGCCGATCAACAAGCTGGTCGCCCACCTGCCGATTCGTCTCGGCGACAACCCGACGTACCGTGTGGGCGGTCGTCACCGGCCCGGGCCGCCGTTTCCCGGCCCGGCGGTACACCCGTGTGACGAACCGGTCCGTGCCGAGCAACTCAAACTGAATCATCACCGCATCACGACGGCTGCGGGCAAGGTGCTCGCCGACGTGAACGCGAATATGGCGGGGTTCGTCAATGTCAGCGGTGACGGTCGCGGCGTGCTGCTTGCCGGCAAATGGTTCTGGCAGAACTACCCCAAGGCGATCGGCGCCGGGCCTGACCAGTTGACCTGTGAGCTGATCCCACAACGCGACCGTCCGTTCGATGTGCCGCGCGGCATGGCCAAGAACCACACGTTTTTCTGCTGCTTTCACGATGGCACGCACGACGACCGCGCCCTGGCGGACACGGCGTATTCACTTCAACGCTGGCCCATGCCGACAGCGACAGCACAACACTATCTTCACAGCGGCCAGGTGTGGGATTTCTTTACGTATGATCCTGAGCAATACCCGCGTCTGGAAGCGGCGCTGCGAAAGTTTTATCCGCCGGACCGCGAGGACAACACGCCGCAGCGCCAAGACGGCCGCGCCTGGGGCCTCAAGCACTACGGTGACTACGTATGCAACCAGGGTCGTGAAGCCGCCGGGCCCGATACACCGGACACTTATTATCTGAACAACGAATACGACACGGCGCACGTGCTGGCCATGCTGTTTCTGCGTCAACCCGACATCATCCGCTGGTGGGGCGTCGAGGCGCACGCGCTGCACACCTTGGATATCGACACCTGCCACCATGCCCTGCCTCGGGTGACGGAAAAAGACCCGTCGCTGATGCGTGGCTGCCAATACCGCCACGGGTATCAGCACATCGGCGGCCTCCAATCAGTGGACGATCCGCATGCCGGCGCTGGACTCAGCCACGCTTTCTGTGAGGGGATCAATGATTTTTATCATCTCACCGGTGATCGCCGCGCCCGCGATCAGGTCGTGACGACCGCCCGACACCTGGCCGAGTATACGCTCCATCCCAACGGCTACGTCTGGGGACTTGGCCGCAGCCTCGGCTGGGGACTGCTGGTCATGGGCGCCGCCCACAGGATCGAGCCGGACGAGTTGGTCACGAAGGCGGCCGACGCAATGATCGACAAGACCGTTGCACAGCAGCGCGAAGCGGAGCGGATCGCCGGCGCGACGATGCACCCCAATGAGTGGATGGACCGCAGCATCAACCTGGCCATGCGCGGCCTGATCAATTGGCATCAGGCGACCGGTTGCGGCAAGACGCGCGGACTGATCCTCGAGTTGATGGACCTGTTCACGGCCAACTGCGTCGGCGCTGAGGGCCTGCCCGCCGCGTCGAACTGGCCCGAGGCGAGCAAGCCGACCAACGCGGTACAGGGTTTTGCCAACCTAGAAGGCCTCGCGTACGCCTACGACCTGACCGGCGACCGCAAATATGTCGACGCCGGGGTCGGCGCTTTGTGTCACGCGGTAGAATGGATACTCAACCACGAGAACGACCCCGCTACCGATCAAGGTGAGGATCGCTTCATGCGCATGTTGCGCGGTCCGTTTCGATTCATGGCCATCGCGCACGAACTGGGCATTCTCCAGCGCGTTCCCAATGCCGGTGCATGGCTCTTGACCGAATCGCGATAATCTGCCGCCTCGGCCGCGCCGAGCATCACGGGATGATCGGCCAGAAACGCCAGGTCCGGGTCCAGCAGGCCCTCGTGCGAGATCGTGTATTTCGACGGCTGCGGGTAGCGCGATCGGCCGTCCGTGGAATTGCAGCCGGGCCGCTTGGCCAGCCGCAGGATCGCGCGGTCGAGGCGGCACAACTCGCCTTCGTCGAACAACCCCGGCACGATCAGGTAGCCGTTCTGCTCGTACGACGCGATCTGCGCCGCCGAGGGTCGCCAGCTCGTCAGGCTTGTCATTTCAGTCATACATCACTGTCGCAACCGTCAATGTTTGCGCGGGGGCGCTGCCGGTATTCGGTCCCGCACTTGAAAAACCAGCCCCGCCCTTGCGGGCAGGGCTGATCAATTTCACCACAAACGACCGTCAAACTCACGCGCGACGACGTCTGAGCATCATCAAGCCACCCAGAGCGAGCAGGCTGATAGTTGCCGGTTCGGGAATCGAATTGTCCACGAGGAAGTGCGATCCAATTCCTGACCCACCCGCGTGTTCCCAAGCAATTGAAGCGAGCTCTATCCTGGTGGCCGAGATGTTAGTCTTCGTCTGCTCGACACCATTGAGGGTCGCCGTCACGGTGTCCGAGCCGAGAACGTAGTCAATTTCGACAACGTTCCAGTCGTCGGTCAACAACGTAAGGCTGTTAAATATGCCAACGGTTCCGCTGAGCTTTCCATTCTCGTCGAAGAATTGCCAAAGGTTCTGGTCGTTGGAGTCACGGAAGCGAGCAGTCATGCTGCAGCAAGAAGAGGCTGGGTTCAGGAAATACCATGCCCACTCGGCGTGCATGTTCTGGCCGTTGGTCAGCGGACTCTCGAATTCCAGTTTGGTCGAACTCTGGCCGAAGCCGCCGTTATAGTGCAGATTCTGCAAGCCATCGAAGGGCTGGATCCCGCTGGGATTGTTGGCTGCATTATCGATATGCGTGTGGTCAGTCTGCACGTACGAACCCGGCAAAGCGCCGTTGTCCGGAACGTTGCTCTGCGGCGGGCCCTCGAAGTCGTCGAAGGCCAACAATTCAAGCGTGTCCGCGTTGCGGACGAGCACCGCCTGCGCCGGCACCGCCAACGCGGCGACCATTATCATTGCCAACATACTGATTAGTACTGTGCGAGTCATTGCGATTCTCCTGTTGCTTGTCGATGCCATTATGAGCATCCTCCACTTGGATTGTTTTACGCCTCGGCAACACACCGCGACGCCGGCAACCCGGTCTCTGGTGCCTTAGAAAAAGGCTAGACTAAAACGATGATTTGAAACGGTCGGCGGCTTTCATCCACTCATCGGCTCCCCTCCTTTGCTTTCGAGCATGTTATCCGGTCAATCTCGGTGCTGTTGCTGTCGAAACAGCGAGCGCCTCGGTGCCAACTGATTCGTTCGGCGCGGCCTCGCGCTTGGCGCCGCAGGAGTCGCGAACAACCATATGCATGGGCAGGGTGATCGGGTCGCGCAAAGGTTGATCGTGGGTTTGAGGTGGCGGCGTTGTTCTCCGCGATCATTATAACAGCGGTCACCCCCGAAACAAGTGATTTTTGCCATCGTAGCCATGCGGGCTTCAGGCAAAAGCGAACATGAGTTACACGCGTCGCAGCCGACGCATCTTGCCGATCACGCCGATGACGGCCAGTAATGGCACCGCCATCCACGCGGCGGCGGGGAGGGGGACGACCGTGGCGCGGAAGCCGTGATAGCCGTCGCCGTCGCGGTAGTACCCGACGATATTGCCGCCGTCGATGCCGAAGGCGCGGGTCAAGTGTGCCCCTGGCACATCGAGTGTGGTGTAGGTGGTGCCGTCATAACTGAAGCCGTGAGAATCGTAACTGGCGTCAATGTAGTACCCGCTGATATTGCCGTCGTCGATGCCGAAGGCGTAGGTATTGCTTGCCCCGGGCACATCGAGGGTGGTGTAGGTCGTGCCGTCATAACTGAAGCCGTGATTGCTGCCGGCGCCGTAGTAGTCCCCGACGATATTACCGCCGTCGATGCCGTAGGCGTAGGTATAGCTTGCCCCTGGCACATCGAGTGTGGTGTAGGTCGTGCCGTCATAAATGAAGCCGTGAGAGCCGCTGTCGTCGGAGTACCTCCCGACGATATTGCCGCCGTCGATGCCGAAGGCGCGGGTATTGGTTGCTCCGGGCACATCGAGTGTGGTATAGGCCGTGCCGTCATAACTGAAGCCGTGAGAATCGTAGCTGGTATCCAAATAATAATACCACCCGACGATATTGCTGCCGTCGATGCCGAGGGCGTAGGTACGGTCTGCCCCTGGCACATCGAGCGTGGTGTAGGTCGAACCGTCATAACTGAAGCTGTGATAGCTGCCGCCGTCGTTGTAGTTCCCTACGATATTGCCGCCGTCGATGCCGTAGGCGTAGGTCGTGCTTGCCCCGGGCACATCGAGGGTGGTGTAGGTGTACGCACCCTGCGCCGACACGCCTATGCACAGCGTCAG
>CAUYYV010000129.1:0-8936 GCA_963577075.1 Phycisphaerae bacterium | reverse complement strand
CTTTTGCGTCGATCCCGACACCACCGTCAATCGGCTGGTGTTCAACCGCACGGTGACGCTCAAGGGCACGTGGGCGAAGATTCAGAAGAAGCGAGGCTCGTCGTCCGGGCGGGCTTGACGCCACGATAGACCGCGGCGATGCCGAACGTCAAGGGGAGGATCACCACGTCGCGGAGCCCGGCGGCTTCCATCATGTCGGCCAGCGCACGCCGGTCGAGAAAAGTGTTGACGCTTTGGGGCAGGTAGCGGTACGCCCCGCTGCGGTCACGAGCAATCAGCGTAGCCGTGCGTGGCAACACGTGACGAAAATACAGGTTGTACATCCCCCGCATCAGGCGGTTGGTCGGCATGCCAAACTCGAGAATCACCACGCGTCCACCCGGGCTTACCACGCGAAAGAGCTCGTCGATCGTGGCGCGTGGATCCGCCACATTTCGGATGCCGAACGCGATCGACACGACATCGACACTGCTGTCAGCCAGCGGCAGTCGCATCGCATCGCCCGCGTGGTAGCGAGGCTGGGTGTTGCCGTGGCGATCAGCCTTTTGCCTGGCGATTTTGAGCATTGGCAGCGTGAAGTCCACGCCCAGCACCCGCCGCGCGCCACCGTCTGCAAACGCCATTGAAAGATCGCCCGTGCCGCAGGCGACGTCGAGCACGACATCGGTCGGTTTAAGATGAGCCGCCCGCACCGTGGCCCGCCGCCAGGCCTGGTCACGCCACAGCGAGTGCAGCCGGTTGTTCAGGTCATAACTCGGGGCGATCTCCGCGAACATGCGCCTGACACGATCGGCCTTGTCGGCGATCGCATGGGGGTTGTCCAGGTTCTCCCCGCTCCAAGCGGGCTTGCTCTCGATCATGGGGACATGGCAGCAGCGTCAAGGCACCGCAGTCACGGCGTGGTCAATCGCCCTTCTTCGGTTTGGGATTGTGCTTGGGCGGTGGCAGGTTCTTGAGATTGCGAGTCACAGTTTCATGAAACCGCTCGGCATGAAAACCGTAGGCGGGATCGCGAGTGGCCTTGGCGTACTTGTTCTTGATAAGTTTCTTCAACTTGGCAATGCGCGACTTCGGGTATGGATGGGTCGAAAGGAACTCCGGTTGCCCACTGCCGCCACCGCGGGTATCGGCGGCGGCGAGGATTCGCATGACCTGGACCTGCCCCTTCGGGTTATAGCTGTTCTTGACCATGTATTTGACGCCGTACTTATCGGCCTGGTGCTCTTGACTGCGGTCATAGCTGAGCAGGTAAACGGTTCCGCCAACGCCTGCACCAACACCTAGGACCTTGAGCCAGTCCTCGTCGTTGGTCTGGGCCGCCACGCCAAGGCCCATCAACACCCCCGAGACCAGTACTCGCTGTCCCATCCGATCATTGACGTGCCTGGCGGTGACATGCGCAACCTCGTGGCCGAGCACGCCGGCCAGTTGAGCCTCGTTGTCCATCTTCTCCAGCATCGCCCGGGAGATGAACACCTTGCCGCCCGGCAGGGCAAAGGCGTTGATGACCGACGAATCGACGACATGAAATTCCCACGGCAGTTTCGGCCGGGTGCTGCTCTTGGCAAGCCTGTTACCGATGTCGCTGACATACTCGCGGATCGGCGGCGACGGAATATCACCGCCATACTCTTTCAGGAATTTCGGGGAGGCCTCCTTGCCCAACTCGATCTCCTTGTCCTCCTCCAGGACGATCCACTGCGGTTTACCGGTTTCCGGATTGGTCACGCAGCCGGCAACGGGCAGCACCAGCACGGCCAGCAGGCACATTGGCAAATATTGTCTATTCATGCCGGTGATCACTTGCGTTTATCTCATTTATATTGGATGAAAAGGGTAGAACAATAGCCGATAAACCGGGTTCGGCCGAGGGGCAAGGACCGTAAATCACCGGCTGATGATTATCGGTTTGGCCCGCAATCGCATTAAGACCAATGTCCATCAAGGGTTAGATGCTGTGTCGTATTTAAGGTGGTGATAACCTACCGAATTGTAGCAGCAGATGAAGTTGACGGCTCGCGCATTCCGATGATTAAGGTGACATCGTCGTCGGCCGCAGGGTGCCGGCAACCGGGTGCAGGAAGGCCCGGCCCAAGCGAGAATCCGGCCAGCGTTCAGACACGGTTGTCGAGCCTGCCACCATGACCCGAAGGGTTTGGAGACCTGACCATGCCGCGTGAAACTTTAATCGAGCGTTTTTTTACCACTCTGATCAGCGGCGACCGCGTAGCGGGTCGGCAGGTTATTGACCAGTTGATTGACGAAGACTGTCCTGCCGAGAAGGTGGTGACCCACCTGCTGTGGCCGACGCTTCAACATATCCAGAATCTGCACCGGGCCGACCAACTCAACCAGTTGGCCCATAACTATTCCACCCGGCTGCTGCGCCTGTTGACCGAGCAGATGCAGCTTCGCCTCGAACAACAGCCACGCATCGGCCGCCGCGTGCTGGTCGCTTGCGGCGCCGAGCAGGCCGAGGAGTTGGGTGCAATGATGTGCGCCGACCTGATCGAGGCTGCCGGTTACGAGGTCTTCTTCGTCGGCGGCGGCATTGCCAATGACGAACTGGTCGCGCAGTTGGGCGAGTTGAATCCCCAGATCATCGTCATCTTCGGCGTGGTCCCGGCGACGGTACCGCAGACGAGACTGTTGATTGATCGACTGCAGGAGATCGGCGCCTGCCCCGAAATCCAGATCGTGGTCGGCGGCGGCGTGTTCAACCGCGCCGACGGCCTGGCTGAGGAAATCGGCGCCGACTTGTGGGCGACCGATCCGCAGGACCTGGTCAAGGTCATTAGCGAGCAGCCCGACCGGCGCATGGCGCCCGATCAACGCACCGTGGGCCGGCGACGACGCATCAAGCGCGAGGCGGCGTAACGTCGGACAATTCGGCGCGGCCTGTGCAAGCGGGCTGCGCCTCTGCCAGGCCGCCACCGTCACGCACGCGATTCAAAGTGGAACCCGTGCCATTGGGCTGTCTGATTAATCAGTTTTGCCTGATGGCGACGAGGAACTCGCCGGAAGATTCCGGATCCATCATCCTCTGCTCAAGACGAGCCATGGCTTCGACAATGGCGTCCAGGCGTGGGTCGATGTGCAACGTCTGGCGATAGCAGAGCAACGCTTTCTCAAACTCGCTCATCTTCGCATCACAGTGGCCCATCCCGGCAATCGTCCCGAAGTGGGCTGGAATCAACTGGATCGTGAGCCGGCAGTCGGAGAGCCATGGATGCCTCGGACCACCCCGATGATGATCCGCGGCCACGCCCGCCACCCGCCGATAACCGCCATCTCAAGGGGTCCAACAAATGCGACCGATACATCCGGTAAAGCACCTTAAAGAGGACGCAATTCATGTCCACCGCATACCACCTCGCCGACCGACGCCAAAATGTCCGCCATCTGCTGGACCGCCCCGTCAAGCTGCGGTGCAAGCAGACCGGCAGATACCTTGCCGGCCGCACCCGCGACGCCTCATCCACTGGCGTCCTGATTGAGGTCGATCATCCTTCCCTGCTCGTCACCGGCCAGTGTGTCAGCGTCGGGATTGCCTGGTCGAGCAGACAGGCGTTGCTGACCAATGCCGACCTGATAGACGCCACCGTCGTCCGCAGCCTTGCCCTGGCGGGCACGCAGCGTATCGCCGTCCAGTTCCGCCAACCGCAAGCCTTGGCTCGTACAGCGTAAGACCGGCCGTAATCGGCTGGCAACGCGCCACGCTGACTCCATGGCGATTGCCCACCCCGTTACGGAACCGGGGTTCATTTTCATGGTGCAGTTCTTTGCGGCGTCCAGCGGACAGTTGCCCCGGATTAGCTACAAAAACAGCCGGACAGATTTTACTGTCCGGCTGTTGGTGTCACTTCGTACTGTTGTGTCACCCCGGAAGTGTCACCTTCATTTTGCCTTGCTCTGCGTTATGTCAGCCTCCGCAAATCGCCGGAGACGGCATGCAGGGACGAATGGGTTTAGTAGTCCATGTCATCCATGCCAGGGGCGCCGGCAGGTTCCTTTTTCTTTTCCCTGATTTCGGTGACGACAGCGTCGGTGGTCAGCAGCAGGCCGGCAATCGACGCGGCGTTTTGCAGGGCGATACGTTCGACCTTTGTCGGGACGATCACGCCCATCTTGACCAAGTCGCCATATTTATGGGTCAACGCATTGAAGCCATAGTTGGCCGTGCTGTTTCCTTCGACGTTGCTGGCGACGACCGATCCGTCGAGCCCGGCGTTTTCGGCAATCTGCTTGATCGGGGCATTGACGGCACGTCGAACGATGTCGATTCCAACCTTTTCATCACCGGTGCCTTCGAGCTTGTCCATCACCCTGCGTGCACGGAGAATGGCGACGCCGCCACCGGGCAGGATGCCCTCCTCGACCGCGGCTCGGCAGGCGTGCATGGCATCCTCGACGCGAGCCTTCTTCTCTTTCATCTCGGCCTCGGTCGCAGCACCAACATTGATCTGGGCAACGCCGCCGGCGAGTTTGGCCAGGCGTTCCTCGAGCTTCTCACGATCGTAATCGCTGGTGGTTCGATCGATCTCGGCCTTGATGGAATCGATCCTGCCCTTGATGTCAGACGTCTTACCGGCGCCCTCGATGATCGTGGAGTTTTCCTTGTCGATGATGATCTTCTTGGCACGGCCGAGGTCGGTCAGTTCAAGCTTCTCGAGCTCGATGCCCAACTCTTCCATGATAGCGCGTCCGCCGGTGAGCGTGGCAATGTCATCGAGCATGGCCTTGCGACGGTCGCCAAAGCCCGGCGCCTTGACGGCGCAGACTTTCAGGACGCCACGCAGGCGGTTGACGACCAAGGTTGCAAGGGCCTCGCCCTCGAGATCCTCGGCGACAATCAACAGGGCGCGGCCGGAGTCAGCGATCTTGCCCAGCAGGGGCACGAGGTCCTTGGCCGAGCTGATCTTCTTCTCGTGGATGAGCACGTAGGCATCTTCGAGCACACTTTCCATGTGAGCCTGGTCGGTGACGAAGTGCGGCGAGAGGTAACCCTTGTCGAACTGCATGCCCTCAACCAACTCGACGTTGGTCTCGAGGCCCTTGCCCTCTTCGACGGTGATCACGCCATCCTTGCCGACCTTCTCCATCGCCTCGGCGATGATCTGGCCGATCTGCTCGTCCTGGTTGGCGGCGCAGGTGCCGACCTGTGCAATCTCGGTGGTCGAGCTGACCTTCTTGCTCATCTTGTGCAACTCGGCGACGAGCGCTTCGATGGCTTTGTCGATGCCACGCCTGATCTGGTTGGCGTTGCCGCCGGCGGTGATGTTCTTGAGCCCCTCGGTGAAGATGGACTCGGCGTAAATGGTCGCGGTGGTCGTGCCATCGCCGGCGTCCTTCGAGCTTTTCGAGGCGACCTCCTTGACCATCTGGGCGCCGATGTTCTCGAGCGGGTCGTCGATCTCGATCTCCTTGGCGACGGTGACGCCGTCCTTGGTGACGGTGGGCGACCCGAATGATTTTTCGAGAATGACGACGCGGCCGGAGGGCCCGAGCGTGGTGCGTACGGCCTTGGTGAGCTTGTGCACGCCGCGGCGGATCGCCTCGCGCGCCTCGGAGTCAAACTTGATTGTCTTGGCTGCCATAGTGAAGTATCTCCTTTACACGTATCCAGTGTTTGCCGATGAAAAACCCGGCCGATCGCGGCACGAGCGTGGTGTGGCTAGTCGATGATGCCCAAGATGTCGCTTTCGTCGAGGATGAGCATTTCCTTCTCGTCGAGCTTGACTTCCGTGCCGCCCCATTTGCCGATCAGGACCTTGTCGCCCTTCTTGACCTGGAAGTCGGCGCGTTCGCCGCCGTCGAGCACCCTGCCATCGCCGACGGCAACGATGGTCGCTTCCTGCGGTTTTTCCTTGGCCGATTCGGGCAGGAAAATCCCTGACGTGGTCTGTGATTCGGCTTCGACGCGCTTGACCAGGACTTTGTCACCGAGTGGACGTAACTTTGTGGCCATGAGGTTATCTCCTTCTAGTGAATGTTGGGCCAGGTTCCGTGATACCGTTTATCCATCAGGCGTCTGAAGACGCCGAGCAACTGCTCGACATCGACCGGTTTATCCATCACGCTAAACGCCCCGAGCCTCAACGCCTCGCGTAGGGCGCGCTCGGTCTGGCTGGGCGTGAATGCGGGCATGCGTACGACGATGACCGGCGGACGATCCGGCAGTCGGTGCAGCAGTTGCAGCAACCACATCCCACCGTCGCCCTGCCGCGCCGCCGAAGCGGGCTGCGGCGGGCCCAATGGCGTGGCCGTGTCGATCACTGCGGCGTGCAGCTTGATCCGCTCCGCCAGATCGATCGCCTCCCGCGTGGTCTTGGCAACGTGAGAGACGACGCCCTGTGGCTCGAGCAGCCTTGAAAGCTGATCCGTCCAATGCGGCGCAGCACGGGGGCGATCCTGCGTCAACAGGACGTTGAAGCGTTGCTCGATCCGGGGACGTACATTGATCATTGCAGAGCATATTCCTCAGTCCCATTTGGCAAGGCCGATGCCATCATCCGAGCGGGTATCACACGTTCGGTATAACATATAAATATTTTATGAATAATGACTTATGTATTTCAATCTGCCGTCGCGCCGCCGTACAGACCTGCCACCAACGTGCCGCAGACCCCGGCGTGGTGTCGATTTGGCAGGCTCGGGGCCGCTCAGTCGAACTGCCAATCCATAATCGTGTCGACAACGATATCGAGCATGTCAACCAGTACATCGTGGGCCATGGCGGGGATGGGCATCAATACAACCACGTCGCCCAGCGGGCGGATGATCAGGCCACGCCGTCGCATGGCCGCGCAGATGGCGGCACCGCTTCGTTTGGACGGATCGAGCGGCTCGGCGGTTTGGCGGTCGCGGCACAACTCGATGCCGACCATGATGCCACGCTGGCGCAGGTCAAGCACGTGCCGGCTGTCGCGCAGGGCGCCGAGTCGGTCGGTGATGACCGCGGCGCTGCGGTTGATGTGATCGAGAAGATTCGTTTGTTCGAACAGATCGAGCGACGCCAGCGCCGCGGCGCAGGCGAGCGCGTTGCCGGTGTAAGTGTGGCCGTGAAAGAACGTGCGGTTCTCAGGTGATTCGCCGCAGAACGACTGCTCGATGTCATCGGTCGTCAGCGTTGCGGCCAGGGGAAGATAACCACCGCTGAGGCCCTTGCCGATGCACATGATGTCCGCCCCCCCCCGGTCGTCATCACCCAACTCGTGTTCGCAGGCAAACATTTTACCGGTGCGGCCGAAACCGGTGGCGACCTCGTCGGCAATCAGCAGCACGTCGTATTGCCGCGCCAGCTTCGCCACGCCGCGCACAAAGCCCGGCGGCTGACAGATCATGCCCGCAGCGCCCTGCATTACCGGTTCAATGATGATGGCGGCGGTATCGTCGGCGTGCTGTTGGAGCAACCGCTCAAGGTCGCGCAGGCAGTGGTCCATGAGTGCGACGTTTAGCGCCATGTCCTCACTGGGCCACGCCTTTCCCTTTGGGGACGAGTTGCTGCACGGTTGATGGCATGCATCGGGCGTGGCAAATGTGACAACATCAAACACCATCGACGCAAACGGATGGTGAAACAGTTCACTGAACCCGGCCGACATGGCGCCGGTCGTGTCACCGTGATATGCGCCGGCCATGGCAATGAAACTGTTCTTTTGCGGCCGGCCGCGATGGCACCAATACCCGGCAGCCATTTTCAGCGCGGCCTCAACGGCGGTTGCCCCGGCGTCGGAGTAAAAGACCTTGTTAAGTCTTGCGGCATGGGGCTCGAGGCTTGGCTCGCCCCGGCGGTTGACCAGTTCAACCAGCCGCCCGGCCAGTTCGATGCTCGGCGGCGAGGCGAGGCCGAGCAGGGTCGTGTGCGCCACCTTTTTAAGCTGTGCGGCGATGGCGTTGTCAATGGCTGGAACGCGGTGGCCGTGGACGTTACACCACAGGCTCGACACCCCGTCGAGGTAACGCCTACCAGCGGTGTCATACAGCCAGGGCCCTTCACCACGCTCGATGATCAGCGGTTCGACCCCACGCCAGTGGGCCATGGGCGTAAACGGGTGCCACAGGTGTGCATGGTCAAGCTCGACCAGCCGGTCGGCCTCGACGGCACAATCGCCGGTTCGGTCCATCGTCATCCCATGAGCATATCGCGAATTGCCAGAGATGGACCATATCCTATACTCATGCTCATCAGGTGGTGAGCCGATCGGTTCGCCACTGACGGTGATACCCTCTGGAGTCATCAATAGCATGCCCACTTACACCACGGCGGATATCCGTAACATCGCGTTCGTAGGCCACGGCGGCTCGGGCAAGACGAGCATGGTCGAAGCACTTTTGCGTGAGGCCGGCGCGATCCATCAAATCGGGCTGGTCGAAAAAGGAAGCACCGTCTGCGATTACAACGACGAGGAAAAAGAGCATGGCCACAGCATGGCCAACGGCATCGTCCACGTCGATTACAAGGACAAGCACCTGAACATGATCGACACGCCGGGCTACCCGGAGTTCATCGGCCCTTCACTCAAGGCGCTCGATGCGGTGGAAACTGCCGCGATCGTGATCAACGCCGCGGCCGGCATCGAACCGGTGGCGCGGCGGATGATGAATGTCGCGGCCGGTCGCAAGCTCTGCCGCATCATCGTGGTCAACAAGATCGACAGCGAGAATATTGATCTGCCCGCCCTGATTGATCGGATCAAGGAGTCGTTCGGCCGTGAGTGCCTGCCTATTAATCTGCCGGCACAGGGCGGCAGCGCCGTGGTGGATTGTTTCGCCAACGCCGAGGGCGATAGCGACCTCGGCCCTGTCGAGGCGGCGCACACCAACATTATCGAGCAGGTCGTCGAGGTTGACGACACCCTGATGGAAACGTACCTAGAGCAGGGCGATGTCAAACCCGAGCAGTTGCATGAGCCGTTGCTCAAGGCGTTGTGCGA
>CAUYYV010000128.1:0-8958 GCA_963577075.1 Phycisphaerae bacterium | reverse complement strand
CACCGCATGACGAGAGCATGAGGGCGATAAGCACCAAAAGTAAGGATTTCTTCATAGCAAAAGACTCTGCCATTGGGATTTGATCCTGCAATACTAGCAGTTACAAAATCAGCCAGTCAAACAAGTGCCCGCCTCCACCATCCCGGTGACCAGCGTGACCATATCGCACAACGCACGGACGCCGCTACGGCGTTCTTGCACACTTACTCAAGCAGTCGCCGACGCAGGCCGGCATCGCAACCTCTGAGGTGTTTTGGGGATGCCAAATGTCAGCGACGCAGACGTTTGTCGTGTCATTGGCACGGCCTCCAAGTTACGAAACGTATGCGGGTATACGTTTCTGGTCTCGGATCACGGCCGCGCCGTCGCATGGACAGGTAATCGCAACGTGCGATTCAGCCTTTAGTTGTATCGAATGGTCCCTGCCCGACTTGAACGGGCGACCTTCCGCTTGTAAGGCGGACGCTCTGGCCAACTGAGCTAAGGGACCGACAGGGTCATCATAATCACACCTTTCGGCGCCGGCCAACGGGCGGCGGCGATACGGCGCCAAACATGCAGGGCACAGCAATAGGCCTCAACCGCAAGCGCCGCGTCGCGGTACAATCAGCGGATGGAGATTGCCGACTCACGCCGTGAGTATCCGGGCACCCCACTGGATGAAGCATCAGCGGGCGATGACCCGATCCCGCTGTTCCACACCTGGCTACGCGACACCATGGGATCCGACCAGGCCGACCCTACCGCGATGACGCTGGCGACCGTCGGACCCGACGATCAACCGGCGGCGCGAACCGTATTGCTCAAGGGATTCGACGAACAGGGATTCTTGTTTTACAGCCACTACCACAGCCGCAAGGGCTTGGAACTGGCGGCCAACCCGCGGGCGGCATTGCTGTTCTATTGGGATACCCTGCTGCGACAGGTGCAGGTCCAAGGCCTGGTCACGAAGTTGTCGCCTCAGCAGTCGCGGGCTTATTTCACCACCCGGCCACGCGAAAGCCGATTGACCACTGCCGCCTCGCCGCAGAGTCAGGTGATCGAAAATCGCCAAGCGCTTGACGAGGCTTTTTACCGGCTCGAGCAGCAGATCGGTGACGGCGACGTACCGATGCCGGGCGACTGGGGCGGATACCGGCTGTCGCCGCGATCGATAGAGTTCTGGCAAGGCCGACCCAACCGACTGCACGACCGGCTGTGCTATACCCTCGAGAGTGATGGCCGATGGCGCCGCCAACGCCTTGCACCATAGAGCAGGCGATTGCCTTTCCAAGTGCGCTGGCCCAACGGACTCGTCACCATTGCCCCCGATCAGCATTCGATCACGATCAACTAGCCCGCTCCTCGACCGTCTGCCCGGTTGGCGAGCACGCTCCCTGCGGGGCACAGCTAAACACACCGAGGTTTTTTCAGAGACCCCTGGATTAATAGGCTGCAACGAGCCGCGCCTGCGGGTAGTAGAAATCGAGGATTGCGGCGGCAGCGTGGCCCTGTTTGGCCATGGCTTGGGCACCGAACTGGTCGAGCCCGACACCGTGGCCGAATCCACGCCCATCGGTGAATCGAACCTTGCCATCTGACACCAAGACCGTGACGTGGCCGCTGCGCAACCTGGCGTCGGACGCGAGTTTGGATAAACGAGTGGTTTGGAAATTACACGACAACCGAAATGACTCGGGGTCGAGCTGATACGATCGACCGGCGTTATCGGTGATGGTAAACCGTGCAGGACGACCGACGCTGTTGCGCCGTGTGACGGTGATCGACGCGATCCGCCCGACCCGGGCAACCGGATGGCCAACCCGCTTGCCCCATGCGGCGATTCGCCTCGACAGTGCCCAGGCGCGACGGGTAATCGGTCCCCACCTGTAGTATTTACACTCACTGCCCCACGTACCGTGGCGCCTGCCACGCAGCGGCTTGGTATCCGGGTCTCCGGGAAACGCGATCGCGGCATCCTGCCCCGTCCCGCCGGTGCAACTCGAGTAATAGGCGCACAGCACCTGGCCTTCATAGGTGAGCACGATGCCACGCGTGTCACGCACGGCCTCAAGCGCCTTCAAGTTGATCGTCTGACCACCATACACCTGGCTGGCCTGCGTCGATTCGAGATCAAAGTGACGGTGGAGGGTGCGCGCCTTCTCCGCGATGGCGTAGGACCGCGCGGCGATGGCCTGGGCCTGGAACATGTTCGGATGCCAGTGGCTGTACAACTCGCGGTCGAGCACGCTGGGCAGATATTGCTCGATGCGAACGTGGTTGACCACATCGAACCCACCACGCGTGGGCGCGGCCACTAGCGTGATTCGGCCCGGATAGGGCTGCCCGTCGACCCGCAACGAGCCCGCACCTTCCACCTCGATGGTCAGTTGATCCGCCTCGCTCGACCGACCGGATGCACCCGGATCAAGCACGATCCGCTTGCTCGCCTGCGACCATCTGCACGTCAGCAGGTCCGCAACGCGGTGCGACCCGTCGGGTTGTGTCGTGATGTGCAGGGAACGATCAGCGTCTAATGACAGTTGCCGTACGCCCTGCGCAATGCGCACGCGGATCATCGGCTCGCGGGCCAGTTGATCGATCCGGGCAGACGACACGCGGGTGGTTGGCTGACATCCAACCGACCACCAACCAACGACCAACACGCTCGTGGCAATGACCTGGACAGTCAACAGCCCCGACATGACGGCACGTCGCCGATGCGAATGCCCGCGCTTTATTCCCTGGCAGAAGTTGCAGCGGATCATCCGTGATCCTCTCGAGGGGTTCCGGGCGCATTATATACACCAGTTGCGACACAAGCATCCTTCGTCGCAGTTCTTGTGTGACCTGCACCGGGCGAATCAGCGATGTTCCATCAAATAGGCCGCGAGGCAGGTTGACGGCTGCACCTGGCCGTGCTGACTTTCGCCTGCCGGACCGTATGATGGGTCCCATGTTCGAGGCAGGAATGCACAAACGATGGCGGTTCGAGAAGCCGGTGGACCCGCAGGGCGATTGCGGCGCTGCGCTGGGCGACGAATTGGGCATTGATCCGCTGGTCGCTCGCCTGCTGACGCGCCGAGGCCACGGCGATTCCGAGGCAGCCAAACGGTTTCTCACCCCGAAGTTGACGGGCCTGCACGACCCGGCGCTGCTACCGGGCCTCGACGACGCGGCCAACCGGATTGCCCAAGCCGTTCGCGACGGCCAGCCGATCGTCATCTTCGGCGATTACGACGTGGACGGCGTCACGGCCTGCGCGATTATGTGGCACGTGCTTACCGCCGCCGGGGCCAAGGTGCGGTGCTACATCCCCCACCGCATCGACGAAGGCTACGGCCTCAACAGCCAGGCCATCGAACAGTTGGCGCAACCGAGCAACGGTGGCATGACACCGCTTGTCGTATCCGTCGACTGTGGTATCACCGCCATCGAGCCGGCTCGCGTAGCGCGCGACCGCGGCATCGAGTTGATCATCACCGATCACCACGAGTTACCGCTGCACGATCTACCGCCGGCAAGCATACTGGTGCACCCACGCCTGGCCGATTCTCGCTATCCGTTCGGTTACCTGTGCGGCGCAGGCGTGGCTTTCAAACTTGCCTGGCAGTTCGCGAAAGTGCATTGCGGCTCACCTCGGGTACCCGCGGTGTTTCGCGATCTGTTGATGGACCTGTTGAGCCTGGCGGCGCTGGGCACGGTGGCCGACGTGGTGCCGCTGATCGACGAAAACCGCATCATGACCGCCTTCGGACTCGGCCAGATCAAGCGAACTCGCTTCGCCGGGCTCAATGCCATGATCGACGCGGCGCGGTTGCGTGAAGAGAAGATCAACGCGTTCCACGTCGGGTTTGTGCTCGCCCCACGGCTCAACGCCGCCGGCCGGATGGGTCACGCGCAACAGGCATTGCAACTGCTGACCGAAGCCGACGACGCCCAGGCGCGGCAGATATCCTCCTTTCTGGTCAGCGAAAACGAACGCCGCCGCGCCACGGAGCGCACCGTTTTCGAGCAAGCCCACCAGATGGTGATCGACGCCGGCCACGACCGCGATGACTGCCGCGCTATTGTATTGGGCCGGGAAAACTGGCATCCGGGTGTCCTGGGCATTGTCGCCGCCCGCCTGGTCGATAAATTTGCCCGACCCACCATTTTGCTGAACATAGAAAACGGCGAGGCACATGGCTCGGCACGCAGTGTCGAGAGCGTGCCTATCCACGAGGTGATCGGCAACTGTGACGATCTGCTGACCAGCCATGGGGGGCACGCCATGGCCGCGGGCGTCCGACTGGAGGCCACTAACCTCGAAGAGTTTCGCACGCGCCTGACCGAGCAGATCAACACGATCCTTGAGCCCGAGGATCTGATTCACACCATCGACGTGGACGACACCTGCACGATTGATCAGCTAGACACCCCATTGGTCGCACAGATCGAACGGTTGGCGCCGTTTGGCAGGGCCAACCCCAGCCCCCGGCTTTGCTTGCGCCGCGTACGCATCGACGCCCCACCCCAACGCGTCGGCGGCGAGGGCAGTCACCTGCGCTTGACGCTGCGACAGAACAATCGCTCTGCCAAAGCGATCGGGTTCGGGTTGGGCGACCTTGCCGACCAACTCACGGCCGGGATGCACCTTGACTTGGTGATCGAGCCGAAACTGTCGCGCTGGCAGGGGCGCACGAGCGTCGATCTCCATTTGAAGGACCTGAAGCGCGCCGAGAAGGCATAACGCGTGATAAGGGCGCCATTCCTGCGGTTGCCGCTGAACCACACCACGGCGACGATACAGATCAACACCGTGATACCGTCCATGTTCATCGGCTTCCCGCCGCCTGCACCTCCCTGCTGCTTCATGTCAGGCGCACACCCGGGCGGCGTGTGCCGCTCAGCTTTCCGGCAGCGAGTACCTGTCCGAGTGTGTCTTGTCTCCGGTGGCAAACGGTGCGTCGCGGCCGGTCAAGGCGCGGGTGATCTTCGACACGTGCGGATGGCAGTTCTCGATAAACAGGCGAAAGCGCGTCTGCGTGCCTGCGGCGGCGGTGCCGGCGACGTACAGGCCCGCCACGTTCGTCTGCATCGTGTCGTGATCCAGGCACGGCGCACGGTTCTCACCGTGTAACTCCACGCCAACCTTCTCCAACAGCGTCGTGTCCATCTCGTAACCGACCAGCAACAGTACGAAATCCGCCTCAACGTCAAACGTGGCGGCGTCACCCGGCATTGGTTTGAGCGTAACCGCCTCAGTGGTGATACGTGTCGGCGTGGTATCCGCGTGAAACCGGATCTCGCCCGTCTTGATCAGCACCTCGATCTCGGGCAGCAGCCAGTACTTGACCGATTTGCCGTCGAACTCACCGCGGCGATAGCTGAGCGCCACCTGCGCCCCGGCGCGTTGGCAGCGGATCGCCGCCTCAACCGCCGAGTTGCGCCCGCCAACGATCAACAACCGCTTGCGGAAATAAATGTGCGGCTCGTCAAAGTAATGGCTGACGTGCGGCAGGCCCTCGCCGGGGATATGCAGCAGCCGTGGCCGATGCATATCGCCGATCGCGAACACGATGCTCTTAGCCGCGCACGTGCCCGACTCGTGTCCGCAAGTCGTGCGAACAATAAAGCTGTCGTCGCCGCGCTCGATCGAGTCGACCCGCTCAAATGTGCGAATTTCCAGGTCAAACTGGTCGACCACGCCGCGCAGATAAGCCAGATATTCCTCACGGCTCGCCTTGGACTGATCGACGGTGTGCAATGGCACGCCCGCGATGGCAATGCGATCGGGCGAGCTGAAAAAACGTGCCTGACGCGGGTACCATGTGATCGTCTGGCCGATCTGCCCGGCCTCGAGGTGTACGTAATCAACGCCCAGCAACTTGAGCGCCGCCGCCAGTTCGATACCAATCGGACCGGCCCCGATGATGATCACCTCAGTCGTCTGCAAACTCGTAATCCCCTACAATGACCGCTTCGATGCCCCTTACAATAACAGACCGCGACGGACGGCGCAGGCTAGAAGCTGAAGCGACCCGGCACGACCTGCGATTGACATTGTCGGCCCTCGACGAAACCGCCCCGCCACAGTCATGGCTGCTATCACGGTTGTGCCAAGTGTCACGATCGCGACCGTGGCAGTTGCAGCCGCAGATGTTCAACCGCGTCAAGACTGACGAATCCAACGGTGAGCTTATCGCCGAGGCGCAGTCGCAAGAGGTAGTCACCACGATCGGATTATCTTTCGATCGCGGCCGATTGCAGGCAGACGTGTGCTGGCAATGCGCTGGACAGCACGTGCTGACAGACATCGGCCTGGCGTTCGCACTTGAGCTGCATCACGATGCGTCGACTGAGCGCATCACGATGCCCCATCTGCTGTACAACGGCAATCCATCATCGGCACCAAACCGGCTCGTGCCACGGTTCGGCAAAGAGGCCGGCGACCTGCTCATCTGCGAGCAGACACGGTTTCCGATTCCGTGCGTCAACGTCGAGTGGCTTGATCACGAACGGCCGGTGTACCTGTCATTGTTTTCCATCCCCAACAACTCGCAGGACGACCCGTCCCTCGGCGTAATCCGCACAGCCGACGGACTGACGGTGCTGGGCACGAGCGGCCTGGTGGCGTTCAATGGTCAAAAGGACCACATTTACGGTCGGCAGCGCGGCGCGATGCCGCTCGAAGCCGGCTACATGACGCTTCAGCCCGGTGAGCAACACCACAAAACCTACGTGATTGACCTCGGCACCGCCGATCAGGTGGGGTGGGGATTCCGCGAGATAGTGCGCAGCGGTTACGACATCTTCAAGCCGCGCAACAAGCCGCTGCTACCGATCGACCGAGTGATCGAGCTAAAAGTCAATGCGCTCAACAACCGCTGGCACGAAAACGAGCACGCCTGCGGCTATCTCTGCTCGCTGCCGGACAGCATCTCGAAACGGCCGCCGTATTTTCTGTTCGGCTGGACGGGCCAGGGATTGCGCCTCGCGTGGTGCAGCGCGTTTTATGGGTTGAAAACGGCTGACACGGCGATGACCGAGCGTGCCCGACGTGCGGTCGATTTTTTTATTTCCGGCGGGGCCACGCCCACGCCTGGGCTGCGCTACAACTACTATCAGATCGAGCAACGCCGATGGGCGGGACCCACCGTCCTGCAGGATGAAAACGACGACCAATCGGAGACACGCCAATACCTGTCGAGCCGGGCCGTCGGCGAAGCAGCGACGAACCTGGGCAAGGTCATTCGCTTGTTTCGCGACGCGAATTTGCGCGTACCGCCGGCGTGGGTGCAACATCTGCGCGACACCAGCGACTTTATACTCCGGCCGACCTCGCAACTGGCCGAAGGGATCTGCCCGCACCTGTGGCAGCCCAGCGGCACACCGCTGCGCGATCAACTCACCGCCGCCGGCGTACCCTGCGTGTCGGCTTTGCTCGAGGCGTACGAGATCACCGGTGAAACGCATTATCTTGACGGGGCGCACCGGATGCTGGCCGAGTATTGGCGCATCTGCGGCGACCGGTTTGATCGACCGTTCTGCCATGCGACGCTCGACGCCCGCTGCGAGGACGTCGAGGCGGGTCTTTACTTTTTTCTCGCAGCATACCGGTTGCACTGCCTGACCGAAGACGCCCAAGTAGCGGTCTGGGCCCGGGTCGCGGCCGACTGGATATTTACCTTCCTCTATTTCTGGGACACCGGCTTTCGTGAGGGTACGATCTGTGATCGGGAGGGATTCAACACGATCGGCTGGCCGGGCGTGAGCGTGCAGAACCATCACCTCGACGTCTATTTCCCGGCTTTCGAGCTGTTTGACTTCGGCCGGCGCACCGGCCAGCCCATGTACGAACATCTCGGCCGCACGGTCTTCGACGCTTGGGCGCACGGCATCTGCACCAAACCGGGACACTGGCAACTGAGCGTGCCCGGCGAACAGGGTGAAATTTTCTATCACACCAACTATTTCCAGAGCGGCGAGGGCCCTGACCAATGGCGCGGCGGCCACAACCCGTGGAACCCAAGCTGGATCATCGCCCTCGTCCTTGAGGCAGCGCTGAAATTCAAGCACGACAACTGACAAGCCAACACGACATGCGGTCAATATTTTTGCTGAAGACCTGAAGGAATAGAAAATAACCTTCTTTACCGTCCTCAAAAATCACCAGAATTCGAGGCCCATTTATTCATCGACGTCAAATGAATGCCACTGACAATACGCACTGACCGCCCACACTCAGGGGATATTACAGATCACTAGCACCGGAATAAGAGTCACAACGGATCAGGCGTCGCTCAACTCGGTAATCTTGACGGGTCGACCCAGTTCGGCCGAGAGGTAAATCATTTCGGCCAGTTCCGCCATGCGCAGGCCACACTGCGGCGGCGCGGGGTTGATCTTGCGGTTGTCGGTGATCAGTTGCACGAACGCCAAATCGGGCCCGACCGTGTCGGGCAGGCCCTCGTCGGCGATGGGGTAATAGTCGGCCTGGCCGTCTCGGCGCATGATGACGTCATTTCGCAGCAACAGTTCGCCGTGCTCACAGAAGATATTGATATCATCGTAGACCATGAACCCGCGCCCACGCGCGTCTCCCAACACGGCGATCGTACCCAAGGCGCCGTTGGTGAACCGGCAGGCAGCAGCGGTTTGAACGTCGACTTCGAGCCCACAGTTGTCCTGGTACGCGTGCACCTCGTCCAACTCGAGATCGATCAGCCAGAGCACGCAGTCGAGCATGTGGCTGCCCGAGTCCATCAGTTGCCCTCCGCCTGACAGCTTCGGGTCCAGTCGCCACGGCTGTGGGTTTCTGTTCGCCAATTGGATCCAGTCCTGCGCCAACCGGCAGGTGACGTAACGGACGTCGCCCAGTTGACCCGCCTCGAGTACGTGCTTGCCGTAGAGGTACTGGCCGATCAGGTGCCTCTGATACGAGATCATCACATGGCGATCGGCCCGGTCGGCGGCGGCGATGATTCGCCGGGCGTC
>CAUYYV010000127.1:0-9005 GCA_963577075.1 Phycisphaerae bacterium | reverse complement strand
CGGGCCAGTCGGCCGTGATGGTGTCGCTGCAGGCAAGTATGTAACGACCGCCGGGTGCCGCCGTCATGATCAGATCGCGCACCGCCTCGTCAACCTGCTCGGGGGTGCCGTGCTCGGCAGCGCCCTCGGAATCAAAATTGCCGCGAAGGCAGACGCGATCGCCGAACCGCATTTTCACCTGCGCCAAATCCACGTCGCCATCTGTGCGGCATCCATCTCTTGATCCAGGCATTTACATGATCCCGTTGTTCTTGGGTTTTATTCATAGAACCATTCAATGGGCAGCACGCGCACCTTGTTGCCGCGATTGTCCGGCGCCAGGCCCCACTTCTGCATCAGGTCGTCGAGTTTCACGCCGTAGGTGTCGGTAATCACCGCTTCGTCGCCGAACACGCCCATCATGTAGGTGATGATCGCATGGTCGCCGAGGAACATACACGTCGTGTCGCTGCACCGCAACGGCCCCGGGGCATGGACGTAGCGCTCGCGGTCGATCGGCTGGCATCCCTTGGTGCCCAGGTGCGGCGAGATCGGGCCGGGCTCGACGTGGGCCATGTCGTCCAGTGATTCGAGATTCTTATGGTTCTGCCATGTCTTGCCGTCATCTTTGCTGATCGCGCAAGTCAGCCGATGGCGGAACAGGCCGTTCATTATCTCCCACTGCGACGTCTGGTTCCAGATCACCAGCAGATCGTTCGTTTGCGGAATCCGTTTGAGCCGGGTCAGCGACGGGTAGGTGGCCAGTTCGGTCGGCTCGGCGGGCGACCATGTCTCGCCGCGGTCCTCGGAAATGCTCTGAAAGACCCGTCCGAGGTTGACCCGCCCGAACATGAGCAACCGCCCGTCACTCAGTTCCACCACGGCCGGCTCGCACATCGAGTACACGCCTTGAGCGCCCCGCTCCAACATCGCAAATGTTTCATTGAGGCTGCGCATCCACGTGCGACCCTCGTCATCAGAGTAATACACGCAACTGTAAAAGAGTGCGCCCAAAACGCCATGGCTGAATCGCTGGCCGTGGCGATAAATCCCGACGAGGTCATCGTACACCCGTCTCGGGCCAATCAATTCATGGGCGGGTACGATTAGGCGTCCGTCTTTTAAGACAAAACAATTATCATTGCCCAGTTGGTATATATTGGCGCCGGGCGGGTGGATCAGTTGTGGCGGTGACCATGTTTGACCTTCATCTTCAGACTTGTGAAAACTGATCGATCCGATCCCCAATAATTGCTTGTCATCTCGTGACTCGAACTTGTAGTTCTGAATCAATGCCAATGCCCCGGACGGCAACCGGACCAGATTGGTCAGGTACGCCCCGAGCAGGTCATCACCGTTGGTGAGCTTGAGCGCAACGGGGTCGCTCCACGTGCGCCCGCCGTCGGTCGAATAGTTGGCTTGGAACGGCCGCTCGTCGGCGTAACTCCAAGCCCACATCAATCGCTTGTCTTTCAGTTCGATGACGCTGCCGTAGCCGGGCGTTTTCATCTTGTCCAGGCCGAGGATCGCTTCGTATGTATCCGCCATATCTTCAATACTCCAACTATCAAGTCGACGTTATCGCCGATCAGACGCGGTCAGTTCTTCGATTGCCTGTTGCGTGTCGGCGACGCGGCCGAACACGCGCGCGTGCATGAGCAGCGCCTCGGTGTGGGCGCGTTCGGTCAGTGTCGCACAGGCATCGGCACATATTAAGCTATCGTAACCAATTTCTGCGGCGGCCCGTGCCGTGCCCAGCACGCACATGTCCGTCATCACACCGGTGATGACCAGGCCGCGGATTTCCATGTTGCGAAGCGCATGGTCCAGCCACGACGCGGCAAACGCACCCGAGGTGAGCTTGTCCACGACCAGATCCTGCCGCGTCGGCGCCAGGCGGGGATCCACATCGTAACCCGGGCTGGATCGGTTGTACGCCGGCTTACCCCGGCGCTTGCGCTTGAGACGCGGCGTGACCTCGTCGCCCGTGGTCGTCGTGCTGCCATTGCGTGTGTAGATGATCTTGCGGTCGTGGCTGCGAAACAGATCAATCAGCTTGATGACGTTGGGCACAACCAGCGTTTCGACTCGCTCATTGAAATACGCTGCCATCTTCGGGTATCGCTGCGCGGTCGGCGCAACCGACGCTATGTGCACGTCCTTGCTCTGCATGTCGATGACCAGCAACGCTGTGGTTGTCGCGTCCAGGTCAAAGCGGGTTGCGTACAAATCGTACGGCCAGTCCGGGTCGATTTCTTGTGAGTTCCATGGCATCGGATTATCGCAGGCGTTTCGTGTTCAGAGCCGACAAGATGGATCCGCAGCAGCGGCGACGGGCTCGGTTTCTATGCGTCGGTTGGTTAACCCCCGGCGTCCAGGCGGTTCATGGTCACCTTGCCGATCGGAACATCGAAGCTGATTGCGATCATTGACCAGATAAACACCGCCATGATCTCGCCGATAATCAGGCCGATAAAAATCAAACGGACCTTGTCGAACGTCACCTTGCCGCCGTATTTGACCACCATGGTCTTGCTCATCCAGCCGAGCAGGAAGCTGAACCACAGGTTCGCGGTCAGCGGGTTGATCAGCATGATGAAGCCGATCGGGTGGGGAAACCAGAATACCGCGCGGCGGACGACCGCGGTCACCGCCACCCATGCGGCGCCGGTGCCGTACCAGAACGTATCGGCGCCGTGAAACTCTGGTTTGTCCATGATCGTCGCGCCAACCTGGTCCACAATCAGTTCAGGAAACGCCTTGAAGAACCAGCTATTCATTCGGTTGGCGCCGATGACGTGGGAAACCATGATCATCACCGCCAGCGACACGACAATCGTCACCACAATGGACAGCACAATATTGGCGTGGAATCGCAAGCGGCTGGCGCGCACGTCCTCGCGCATGCGCGCCGCATTGAGAATGTTGGGCGCCATGTACGTCTTGAGTTCCAGAAACATGACCGCGTAGACCACCATCAACGGGCCGATCAATGTCGTCTTCACCACCGCGCCCAGACCCAGGGTCTTGAAAAAATGAAAGATGCTGCCGCCCGAGTTCTGAATCCAATACATGCCGCTTTCGGCGGTCATGCGCATCAGGCCCAGCGTCAACAGTGTCACAAAGCCAACAAACGTCATTGCAATGAGCAGGCTGGACGGGTCCCAATTCCAGTTCCACCACAGCCATCCCGTGATGACGGCCAGAAACACCATCAGCCCGATCACCGGCATCATGAGCCGCCAGCGCGTGGTCTGACCGGCCAGGCGCCGGTACTCGGCCAGGCAACGCCACAGGCTGATCGCGCTGAACAACATGATGCCGCCGGCGCCCATGGATGTGACCGGATTGGTCTGCCAAAGCCAGTCGGCGGGGAAATCCTTCCCCGTGCGGCCGTAGCCCAGCCACGAGCTGATCAGGATGATCGACTTGCCGACCAGAAAATAGAACCAGATCGAGAAGCTGACTTGCGTCGGCAACAGAAAGCTGATTCCGATCGCGGTGAACACGATCAGGAAGTGCATCTGCCACAGGTCGTTGGTGATCAACCCTTCGAGCATCGTGTCTTTGATAATGGCCGTGGGATCAAACCCGAGTTTGATCCACGATGCGCCGGGCAACATGCCCATGGTGGCCAGGGCATTGAAACTGAGCAGCAGAAACGGAATTGCGATCCCGATCCACAGTCCCACCGTTTTGTACGACTTTGGAATCCATCCTTTTTCGTGCTCCTGCGGTACGAGCGCTTCAGCAAGCTGCGCCAGTGGGAATATCAGCTTGTCACGGCGAGTCCAGTAGTCGAGCACCACGTAGGCAAGACAGTAGAACGCGCCGTAGCAGCCACCTACAAAGATCATCCAATACGCCAATGGCTTGATCCACGTCCACCACGAAATCTGTGCAATGACCGTCTTGTAATAGGGCCACCAGGCACTCAACCGCTCGTCAGCGCGTGGTTTGACCACGTCGAGGCCGCGTCGAAAGTCGGTGATCACCTTCTCCGCGGCGTTGTGCCGGTAGCACACGTTGACGATTTCCTGCATTTCATTGAGAACCGAGCCGGTCTCGATTCCCGCTTTGGCCAGTTGGTTGCGTACCGTGACCATCGCGTCATCGAGGCGGTCGCGCGGAACATGGAGGCCCTCGATCAACGAGCGGATCGTGGCGCGGGCAAGATTCTGGCTGAGGATGCTGTTAACGGTCGGAATCGCCTCGCCCAATGCGTCGGCCAGGGCGGGTTGCTCTTGCTCGAAATAGCCGCGCAGCACTCGGTCGGCCAGCATGAACCCCTGCGGCGACAACGGTTGGCCCTCGGTGAGAATCCGCTCCAACTGCAGCGTCGCATTCCAGGGTAGCTTTCGGGTGATCGCGCCGCGGACTTTGGCAAACTCCTGTTGACGCTGCCGTGATTGGTCGCCGAGGTACCCGCCGAGCGTCGCGAGGGCGTCATCCAGTTCTGACCGCTCGATCACCAGAAGCAGCACGCCCGAGCCGAGCAGGGTTCGAACGATGCTCACCGCCGATTTGACCGCCTCCTGACGGTCCTGCTCGGATTCGGATAATTTGCCCGAGTCCACGGACGATGGCGCCATATTTTTCAGATCGATATCGATCTGATCGAGTTGCAGGACAACGTCGAACCGGTCGGCAAGGCCCTGTTGCTCAATGAACTGCCTGGCACGTTCGAGTGTCTGCCTTGCCGCGGCGGTGATCGGCTTCTGAACGGTGATCAGATCGTCACCGAACCGAGCCAGCGTTTTGATTGCCGTAATTCGTTCATCCTCCGGCGCATGGGGCGGCACGTAGAGATAAAGGTCCTTGTTCAAATGAGGCAGCACCTTGGTGTCCCATTGCCTTTGTTTCGTGTTCCAGTCGGGGTTCCAAGGCGCTGACATCAGGGGGATGATCTGGTCCGCCAAGCCCGTTGTGCTGATGCCCGCGGTGATCAGAAGCGTGCTGAAGATGCTGATCAACTCGGCACGACCGAATGGTTTGAAAATCGCTCCGCGGAACAGCAGCCGCAACAGCGGATTGATTGCCAGCACGAGCAGAAACAGGAAGGCCACCCCGATCACCGGGATGAGCGTTGACGTGATGGGCTGTGCCGATACGATCAGGTGCGTGATGCAGATAGTGATCACCGCCTGAACGGTGCACAGCAGGATCGACAACGGAATCACGAACCAGCGAATGCGGAACGCGGCATGGTCCGGCGCCCTGCCCGAATCGACCGGTGTCGATTGATCTTCTTTAAGCCGCGTCTCGATCGCGCCCAGCGAGACTCGTTCGTAAGCGTCCTGATCCATCTCGGTTCGCAACCAACACCCTACGGACTCGCCAGCTGTGGCTCCAAGCGACTTGAGCGCATCATAACGGATTTACCCAGCAGGCGTGGATTTTGTCCGAGCCGCGCAGATACCCCTGCAACTCACCCCAACTCCACGCCATCTTGCCCAGCAGGACAAGCGGTGCCAGGCACAGGAAGCGGCAGCGATACCTGCCCTTTTTGCATACGCACACCGCGATCCGAGAGAAAAGCAGGAACGGCAGCAACGGTGCCGCAACGATGTAAACCAGGCGCCTAAGGGGAGAGAACGCCTGTTCCTCCACTCGAACCGATGCAAAGTATCTGCCGTGGTGGACTTCATGTCGCCACAGCGCCCACAGCCGAGTCGGGTTGATGTGTGCGATACGGATAGTCGGATCGAGCCAGGGCCGGTGTCCGTCACGCGCCATCCGCCAGTGAAACGCCGTGTCCGAGCAGTACGTTCCCCCAAGAAACGGGCCGTAGCGATCAAACATCTCACGCCTGAATGACAGGCAGGCACCGGGTATCTCCTCGACGACACCCGGCTTCGATCCCGGCATCCACGCGGCAAACTCGCAAAAATAGTAAACCCATCCCACCAGGTGATTCGGGTTTGCGTTGTCTATCACGCCGCCGATGGCTGCTCTATCCGTTTGGTGGGCCGCGAGAATCTGCTGTGCCCAGTCGGGTCTCGCCAGGCAATCGGCGTCAATAAACGCGAGCAGGTTGCTTCGCGCCTGGGAGATTGCGTAGTTGCGTGCGTCGCCGGGGTATTTGCGCGCGGCAAACGTGTGAAGGTGAACGGAGGGGAACCCGGCGGAGATGATATCGGCCGTGTCATCGGTCGAGCTGTCCACCACAATGATTTCAACGCCGGATTTGACCGTTTGTTGCTCCAGCGCGGCCAGGCAGCGTGCGATGGTGCGACTCGCGTTATATGAAACGATAATGATTGAAAGTCCTGGATCATTCATCGAGGTTGCTCGACATAGGATTGCCCACGTTGGAACAGTTCAAGCCGATTGCTGATCTGTCCGGTCAACGATTGGAGTTGACGGCGACGCGCCATCCCGATCGCTTCGGCAGCAATGGCCACGGCCTGGTCAAACTGTGCGGCGGCGGCGTGAGCGGTGGCGAGCGTGTCAAGTATCGAGGGGTCTTGCCGGTTTGTCATCGCCACGGCGCGCTCGGCGAAGCGGATCGCTCGGGCCGCATCGCGGCGTTCGGGCTGCGGATCGGTCGCGAGGATCCATGCCAGCGCGTTGTGAGGCTGCGCCGCATGGGGCCAACTTTGCACCGCGCTCTCGAGCACGGCAATCGATTCGTCCGTTCGCCCTTGAGATTGCAGTGCCTGGCCCAGTTGCGACATCACGTCGGCGGACTTGCCGCCGTGGCTGACCGCCAGGGTCAAGTGCTTGATCGCTTCGTCCTGTGCGGTGTCGCCCGGTGAGCTTTGGCGTAACAGCACCAGACCGAGGTCCGCGTGTGCCCGGCCGAATTTCGGGGCGATCTCAACGGCGCGGCGGAAATATCGGATCGCCTGGGCAAGCTGCATTTCGCGCGTGTAAGCGTCTCCGAGCATGGCGTGCGCTATCGGGTCATTGGCATTGATCGTTAGCGCGTGATTGAAAAGCAACTTGGTGCTGCGAAACTTTCCGGCATGCACCCAGGCGGTCGCCATGCACGCCGTCAGCACCGCTACCACGGCCACTTGCACGACACGTCGCAACCATAATGATGAAGCGATCTCCGCTATCACCCACACAACCGCGATGAACACGCCGATCAGAGGCAGGTAGGTGTAACGTTCCGCCACGGCCTGCCCGCCGACCTGTACCAAGCCTGTTACAGGCACGAGCATGCCCAACCACCACAGCCACCCGACGATTGCGTAGCCTCGCCGTTGGTGACGGATGACCCAAATTGTAATCGTCATCAACACGATGCCCGCGACAGCAACCTGCCACCACTGCCACGGTGTGCCGCCCGGCAGGTTCGGGTGCATGTGCGACACGGACAGATTGCTTGGCCAAACCGTCTTGATCAGGTACCAGCCGTACGCCGCCACGGCGTTCTTGGCGCGGTTGACGAACGTCACCTGCGCCGCTGCGTCCATGGCAGCGCCGCTGCGTTGGACGAGAAACGTCACGATGCTTGCGCCCGCCGAAAGGACGAGCAGTGGCAGCTTTTCGATCACCAGATAGTGCAGCGGTCGCGACGGTGCCGTTTCACCGCCCCGGCCGTCCGCCCCGGGCGATCCGATCCGACCAAGCGGCCAGTGATCCAGCAGCAGCATGACCAACGGCAGCGTGACCAGCATCGGTTTGGACATCAGGCCCAGGGCGAGCAGCACGAACACGACAAGGTAACGGTTCCACCCGCCGCGATGGACGTAGGCTGCGTATGCCCACAATGCCGCAAGGCCGAACGTTGCACTCAACACGTCCTTGCGCTCGGCAATCCACACCACCGATTCCACACGCAGCGGGTGCAGTGCAAACAACGCCGCCACCGCGGCGCTGCGCCACCTTGCACCGGTCATTGAATGAAGCGCTCCGAACAGCAGCAGCACGTTGATAACGTGCAACGCGACATTGGTGGCATGGCAGCCGGCCGGGTCGGAGCCGAACAACTCGCTGTCGAGCATGTGTGACAGCCAGGTGACCGGATGCCAATTGAACGCTTCGCCGGTGGTCAATGCCCACCACGCGCCCTCGACGGTCAGCCCGGCGCGCACATGTGAATTGTTGACGACGAGTGGGTCGTCGAAGTTGAGAAACTCGAAGCCCACCGACTGGCCGAATACGGTCAGCGTCGCGGCGATCAGCAGCAGGCGGATGATCAGGTTGTACTTCATCGATGCGGCCGTCGCTGCGGCGAACCGCAGACCGGCATGTCATCTTAACCTTGGCTCTCAATCACCGCCACGCCGCCGGGCCACGACCAGGCCGAATTGTGGTTGTGTTTCTGCCTGCCCATGCGATACTTGTCCGCCGTTGCCGGGCAAACAGGATGACCTCGATGAATGAAAAGAAAAAATCTGATCCGGTCGATGAGCCCATCGAGATGATCGTGCCGCGCAGCAAGGTAAGCCTGAGCCCGTCAGCCGGCAGCATCGTGGCGTTGCGCGACGGTCGGCTGATGTGGCTTTGGAGCCCTGGTGGCGCCGATCCTCTCAAACCCATGATGGCCAACTACTCGACGGACGGCGGCCGCACCTGGTCGGACCCGCGGCCGATGAAGCTCGACAGCGGCGCCGAACTGCTCAGCGTGATCGGGCCGTCGGTCAAGCGGCTCAAGTCCGGCCCGCTGGCGATGACGCACCGCAGCGACGTGACGAAGGGTGCGCACTACTTGGATCGCGCGTCGGTCACCAGCTTTCACCTGTCGCGCGACGAGGGCGAAAGCTGGTCGGCGGGCGTCGACGTTGCACCACGCACGATCCATGCCAACCGCGAGGACACGACCGTCGACGGGTTGGTGCAACTTGCCGGCGGCCGGCTGCTGCTGCCGCTGCAGAAGGTGATCGGCCCCACGCCGACAGGGCAGGGAGGTGTCAGTCGATTCGGTCAAACATTCGGTGACGGGCGAGCGGACAACTTGTGGGTCAGTTTCGTTTACTACAGCGACGATGAGGGGCGGAGCTGGCAGCGCAGCCGCAACGAAGTGTTCGCGACAATCGACCGCGGTGCGGGCGGCATTTACGGTCTTGGCGAGC
>CAUYYV010000126.1:0-9033 GCA_963577075.1 Phycisphaerae bacterium | reverse complement strand
CGAACCCGACCGGTCCACCAGCAGGTTGCGGTAGCTCACCCCCGGAAGCAGGTTCACGGCGGTGTCAGCGTGTGTCCCGGGGGCCGGCGAATCCAGTGTCAGTGCAAGGTCGTGGATCAGCGCTCGTCCTTCCTCGCTGGAAAGATGCCCCGCCGAGTGGTCCAGCATCCGCCCGTCGGCGATCGTGACGAGGTTGACGCGAAAGACCCAATCCGACTCGGCCAATTCGAGCCCCAACGCCTCAGCCTCGAGCGGCGCCCGCCCGCTGTGATACTTGCGCGGGTCGTAGCCCAGCAGGCTCATGCTGCACACGTCCGATCCGCAGGCCATGCCTGCCGGTGTGGTCGCCACCGTGCCTTGGTAACCCTCGATGCTGATCCGATCCGTCGCTGGCTTGTGCGCCGCCTCGAACGGCGTCTGCCCACCCAGATCATCGAGCGCAAAATCAGCCGCGCCGTCAGCGATCACGATCGCATACTTCATCGCACAAGTGTAACAGCCTGGCTGCCCGCATCTCCAAAACGTGTCGCAGAATCCCATCCGTGTCACTGGGTGGCACGGCAATTAGGCTCGGCCCGTGAAGCGCAGGCCACCGGTAGGCTCGAGGGGGGGCACGTTGATGGGTTGGCCGCCCGCGAGTTGCTCGTAGACGATTCCGAGGCAGTGGCAGTAGTGCTGTCGCGAGAAGAAACTGTACGCTTCGTGACGGGCGGTGTCGCGCAGTTGCCAGGCGAGTTGCGGGTCGTCGATAAGGCGCCTGATCCGGTGGGCGGCGGCGGGGGGATGATCGGGCTTACACAGCAGTGCCGAGTGGCGGTCCTCGACGATCTCACTGACGGCATAGCTGGCATCGGCGACGATGGGAATATTGGCCGCCATGGCCCACAGCAGGCTCAGGCCTCCCGCGTTTTTGCCGATCGCCAGCGCCAGATCACAGCCGGGCAGCACCCGCCAGGGACATGCGATATGCGCGTCGATCAGATAACGATCGCGGTGACCGAGGTTTTCCGCCATCTCGCGGGCGCGGCGGCGATGTCGCTGATCGGGGTGCATCAACAGGCGCACCGGGTAAGGCGATTCGGCGCGCGAGTCGGAGGCGAAGTTGACCACCATCATCGCCCGCAATGCGTCGGGGTCGTGCGGCGGATCGCCCAAAAGTGCCACAATTTTAGTCTCATCGTCCGGCGCGCCCCAGCGATCGCGCAGCGTGCGACGGTCGGCGAACTCGATGCGCGCCATGTCAAGTGCGGGGCGGACGACATGGATCGCCTGCTCGGCCACGCCACCGCGAATCAGGTCACGGCGGATCGTGTTGCTGATCGGAAGAACAATGGTTTGCCCCGGCGCGTATGTCTGGATCATACGCAGCCAATGCGCCGCGTGGCGGGGCGGTTGCACCGTGACGGTCAGCAGGCGGGGTGTACCACGCAGGTGCATCGCTGCCATGGAAAGTGCGCCGATCGACCAGCAATGGATCAGATCGAAGCGGCCCATGTCGGCGATGGCGCGGCGACCGGCCGATCCGCTCAGCCATGCCTTGCCCGCGATGACAGGCATGGATTGGGCGTTGTCGATGCCGGCTTGCCGGGCGCTTCGTCTCAGCCCCGCCCCGCCCAGCAGCATGACCCGCTGACCGATGTGCCCGAGTCGATCGAGCGACGCGGACAGCAGCGCCAGCGTAGTCGGCGTCGCCTGCGGGCCGGCGGCATCGATCAGGTGCAGCACATGCATGGGCGGGTATTACTCGAACTTCTGACCGGGCTCACGCGTCATGTACTCGTGGAACAGCCGAGCGCAGTCACGACCCAGGCGCAGCACCAACTGGTTCATGATCTTGCGTCGGGTCGCGTCGTCTTCATCGGCCGAGCCGCGTGGCAGGAACTCGACCTTGACCTTAAACCCCCTTGGCGAAACCTTGCCTTCCTTGCCGTCGTCTATCTGGCCCGAATGGGCCGGGAAAAGGCGCCTGCGGTTGACCACGTCGATTACTTTGACCAATACCACCCCGGACGGTTGGAGCAGGCTGGGTTGGGGGTATAAAGTCACCGAGTCGACGTGTATGTGCACTACCTGCTCGGCACCGACGGCTTTGCCGACCTGGTCGATGCCGAGGTGATCGAAATCACCACCGACTTTTGCCATCAACGCGTCGATTTTTTTCATCGGTACGAGTTGCGTGACGGCATGCTCGTCCAACAATTGTCTGCCCACCTGCTCGCCCATGATGCGCACGAACACGGGTTGCTCCAGATGTCGTTGGGGGTCGTCGACCATGACGAGCGTGGGCCGGTCGGGAAGACGGTAGACGGCGGGTGTCTTGGGCTTGAATATCTGTGCGGCCCAGCCCAGCGTGCCGCACCCATTGAGCATCGCCACGGCTGTCAACGCCACGCAGACGGCGCAGCGCCGCGCCGTTGAGCGAGAATCGATCATGTCATGACCAGTGTCGGCGGCGGGGTACCGGGCGCCGTCGTTCTCGACGGTTCTGTTGCAGTCCGCGGGTATATTCACTTTCGTATCTCGGTGTGATCGTGGAACAACGCGGCAACCCGGGCAGCGAATCGACTGACCATGCCGTGTTCGATCGTCGGTTCGTCGCTGTCAAGCAGCGGGGTCGGCTGGTACGGGTGCCGGATGCTCAGTGAATTGACGTAGGCGAACTGCTCCGAGTCGGCCGCATCGTGCTCGGTGACGCGCACGCCCGCCGAGAGTACACCGTGCCAGTAATGCGTGTTCTGCAGATCATGCGTGGTGTACTGATCGATATCGATCACGATCAGGCGGTTGGCGCCGAACCGTTCCATCAGATCGTTATACGGCACCCAGTACGTATTTTCTTTCTGAAACTTTGCCACCTTGTTGGGGTCAACCAGCCGGGCGGTTGGTATCGCGTCGCTGATCTGGGCCGACAAAGCCCGCGCGATTCGCAGCGGCGCGTCGGCGTGCTCATAGAGCGTTCGATCGTCGGCGTGGACGATCACCGCCACGGATTGATTGTCGAGTCCGTGGTACTCGGCCTCGACCTCAACTTCCCTTTCGCCGCCGGTGACCACGTGCAGACCGTAGCTGATCAGGGCGCAGCCCGACGACATGGTCAACAGCGTCGTCAGGACGAACGCCGTACATGGATGCACACCGCGACGTACGATCTGTCTGATCATGGTTTAGATTATTCCTCGAACGGTCATTATCTTGTAAAGCCACGCGCCGAGCACCACGGCGGCCATGACCCAATACGTCACCCCGCGGCGCAGCGGCACCATCAGCGGCGCCAGCGGCATGCCCGTGATCATCGCATATAAGCCGATCAGAAGCGCAGCGGCGCAAATTATCGCCAGGGCCGCGGCAGCCGGTTGCGTGCCCAACGCGCCGATCAGGTCGCCCCGGGCCGCCAGTGAAAAGGCGGTCGTGTATCCGCAAGTGACGCAGGGCATCCCGGTGGCCCGTATGAACCCGCAAGGCGGCAGGCCGAGTTGCTGGTGTGTGCCCAGGCCACGCGTATCAGGGTCGAGGATCGATGCAACAATCAGCACCGTCGCCGCGGTGGCCATGAGCAAAACGGCCCGCCACCGCGCCCGCTGGGGCACGACGTCAGGGAGACCGAGTGAATCGAGGTACACGCTAGCGAGCCTGGTCATGGTGCTGCGGGTGCGGTCGAGGCGATGCCCGGATCGCCCAATTGAACATCCATAGGGTAGGCAGCCGGGTCAAGGTTCGCAAAACGGGATATGATGTGCCAATGGCCGATACCGGGCCTCAGCGTGAACCGCCGGTTGGGCTGGAACAGCCGGCGGGCGAACCAGTCGAGTCCGAAGATATGATCGACGGCGGCCCATTACGCCGCCGGCGCGTAGCGCGCAAGACGCTGGTTGTACTGCCGACCCTCTGTACGCTGTTCAACGTTCTGTGCGGGTTCCTTGCGATCTTCTTTGCGACCCGCGCGGTGCCCGATCCCAATGAGACCGGCATGCCGTTTGGTTGGACACCGCTGACCTACGGTGCGGTTTTTGTATTCATAGGCATGGTCCTCGATGCTCTCGACGGCCGATTGGCGCGGTTGACCAATCACACGTCCAATCTGGGTGCGCAACTCGACTCCATGGCGGACATGGTGACGTTCGGAGTAGCGCCGGCGTTTCTGGCGGCGCACCTCGTGGTCGTCGAGATCCCGTTTCTTTCCGACAGGGGCGATCTGAATTTCGATCGGATCGCGCTGGTGATCGCGTGTATCTACGTCGCGTGCACCGCGCTGCGCCTGGCCCGGTTTAATATTGAAATGACCGGCGCAGGCGTCGAAGACCACATGAGTTTCGAGGGACTTCCCACGCCCGGTGCCGCCGGCACGGTGGCGAGTCTCGTGCTCCTGCACGAGCACGCACGGGTTCAACACGACAGCGGTCACTGGACGACGACCGTTGCCAGCGTGACGATGGTCGCCGTCATGTTGCTGGTGGCGATCGCCATGATCAGCCGTTTGCGCTACGTTCACGTGACGAATCGACTGCTGCGCGACCGTGCGCCGATCGAATACATCGCTGTCGTCGTGGTCGTGGCGTTGCTGGTGACGATCAACCTTCAGATCGTGTTGGCTGCGATGTTTTTGACCTTTGCAATGTCGGCGCCGGTGCACTGGGTGATGCGACGGCGGCGGTCGGACGGTCGAGACGATGCGGCTGCGCCCGATTACGAGGGTTGAGTGACATCATGGAGTTTGCAGGGGGATGGGGTGTGATGCCCCGGCAATAGTGCAGGTCATGTGAGTGCGTGATATCGCCAACCGCCCGGCGAAAAAGACGGCAGGCGGTGGATCCTGCCGCCGGTCAAACCAACGCGTGTTACTCCTCGCCGAAGTTTGATTCGACCAATTTGCACAGGGCCGCGATGGCGTCTTCGGCATCGTTGCCCTCGGCTTCGATCCGCAGTTGCGTGCCCTGCGTCGCCGCGAGCATCATCATCTGCATGATGCTTTTGCCATCGACTGATTGTGAGCCCTTTTTGACGCGCACGTCGGCGGCAAACCTGTTGGCGGTATCGACGAAAGACATCGCCGGCCTGGCGTGAAGGCCCAGTGAGTTGCCGATCACGACCTTCGCCGTAGCTGGGCGATTCTGCTTTGTCACCATATCGATCCCGTATTTGACGGGTGTCGTCGTGTGGCCGCCGGTGGCGCCGCGGCTTGATCTTCATTGCAACTGCTGGGTGTCCGCTTCGTGCAGCAGGTCCATGACCGAGTCAACGCTGGTGGCCTGGCGTAGGAAGCGTCGGAAGGTGTCCTTCTGAAGATTCGAGAAGATATTTTCCATCGCCTGCAGATGCTCGTCCGGCTTGTCCTGTGGACTGAGCAGCAGCACGATGCTGTAAACCGGGGCGGTGTCGAGCGCGTTGAAATCGACCCCCTGTTGGCTGACCCCGATGGTCGCCGCCATCTTCTTGATCTTGGCGTGCTTGACGTGCGGAACAGCCACGCCCTTGCCGAATCCGGTCGAGCCTTTCTCCTCTCGATCGACGATCATCTTGACCAGTTCCGTCCGCAGCGATTTAGCGATCACCCCCGCGGTGGCCAGCGTGTCGATCAACTCGCGGATGACCTCGTCACGCTGTTGGCTGACGAGCTGGGGCACGATGGCTTCCCGAACAACAAAATTACTCAGTTTCATATCTTTTTCGATCCTTGATCGGTTTGGCCTGTTTGATTCTAGGCTTTGTACCTGCGGTCGCGCAGCTTATCCTTGTGGTCGGTCAACTGGCGCTCGAGTTTGTCCACGACGTTGTCGATGCAGGCATAAAGGTCGTCTCCACGCGTCTTGGCCACAAATGGGTCCGTGTGCTCGACTTTGACGATCACCTCAACTTCATACGTGCGATTGTCCTGGCGGTCAGTAATAACCTCAATTGCGAGAATACGATCGAAGTATCGCGGCAGCTTGTTGACCTTGGTAGTCGCGTATTCCTTGATCGCCGGTGTCACGTCAATGTGCCGGCCAGTGATGGTCAACTCCATCGCCTTACTCCGTGTGGCGCATGCCGTTTGGCCCATCCGATCCAACGTCGGCGGTATCCGACTCGGTGACCTGCGGCAACGATGCTTTGATCACCTCCGTGGGTGGGATGATCACACCGCCGCTGACCGTAAACCGCAACGCCTGCTCGACCGTCACCGGTAAATCTATCGTATCAGTTTTTGGAACGGTTATCACATACCCGGTAAAGGGTGTCGGCGAACTGGGCACGAACACCGTGATGCAATCATGGCCAGCGTGATCCTGGATGGTACGCATGGTATCGCCGGTCATCAGTCCGACCGACCAAAGCCCCTTGCGCGGGTACTGGACGGCAACCACGTTGCTGAAGCGTATTTTCTGGGCTTGGTCACCGCCGAAAATAAAATCCGTCACCTGCTTAATTGACGGATATACCTGCCGGATCAATGGTACCTTGGCCAGCATCTGTTCGCCACGATGATAAAGCCGTCGACCGATGAAGCTGCCGAGAAAGGCGCCGACGATGTAGATCAGGACGATGGCGATGAACAGGCCGATCAGGTTCATCCCGATCGCGTACGTGTTCCACCAGTTTTCCAGCCGATTCCGGCGATTGTAGTGAATCAACCAGCCAATGTTATATTCGGCGTTGAGCCAATCGTTGCGATCGGCCTCCTTGACAAATCGCTCTGCCAACTCCCTTCGCTGCGCTACGGTCAGAGGCGGGTCTTCGCCCTCATCGGCAATCCTCCGCGCGTTCAACTGCGCCAGTTCCGGGGCCGGCATGGGCCAGGACGTGGTGGTAAGAATCAACCGGCGTACACTCTGGTTGATCGGCTCGGCGATATTCTGCTGGACGAGGTTGTATGCCCAGATCAGAATGCCGATCGTCAGGACGGTCGGTAGCAGTATTACCAAACCGCGCAGGAAGAATTTCCGGAAGTTCGATCGGGTGGGCGTCTTTTTTTTCGGAGCCATTCGCACTCGACTCGGGCCCGCTAGGTCGCCGCCGCGTGACAGGGGCGGGCCGATGGGCTGCTCATTTAGCATAGGGCCGGTCGCGCAACCGGTCAACGAGGTTGCCGTCAATCAATTTGTCGGCCAGGATCACCGCCAACGCCGCATCGTTGGTAAGCCGCAGTCGCTCGATCACACCGACGGCCAGCGGAAGATTGAATTGCTGCGCCGTGGCGAAGCCGCCGAAAACGAATATGTCGTGATCGTCAGTGACGATGACCGCGTCGTCATGCGGCCAATGCGTGCTCGGCAAGGCGGTTATCTTCAACGTCTGGCGGTCGAGCAGTTTGGCAGTCTTGAGTTCCGTGTCGTCGCCGTTTTGCTGCGATTCGCCGCCGACCAACACGGTCCACCTGCCGACGTTGGCCAGGCTGTGGTCGGCCACACCGTCATCGATCTCCAGCATGGGGCCCGGCTCGATCGTGGTATGCCGCGGGTCTTCGAGTGAGACCAGCCAGGTTGCGTCGGTGGTCTGCCCCGTCTGGCTGTGCTGGCCGCCCAGGATCCAGACTCGGCCGTCGGGCAGCACCACGGCCCGCAGGTCGTCAATCACATGCGGCAACTGCGCCGAGAGCATCCGGCTGACGCCCCGCGCCGGATCAACCAGCTCGAGGCTACGCCGATTCAGTCCGCCGATGACCAGAATTTCCCCCTCCGGCAGCAGGACCGAGCAGTGTGCCGATCGCGATTGACGCAACGGGATGTGTCGAAACCATCGCAATCGCGTGGTGTCGAGGATGGAGGCGTGTTTGCCGCCGACAATGACGACCAACCCGGCCGCCAGCACGTGTGCCGTGGGTTGATCAGTTGGTCGCAGCAGCGCCGCGACTTCTGTCACCGTTCTGTTTTTGGCGTCGATCAGCTCGCACGATCCGATCGCCTTGAGGCCGTTGGGGGCCGTGCCGGTCTGTCCGCCCGCCACCAGCACACGTCCGTCGTCGAGCGTGACTTGAGCGTGCCAGCACCGGGCGGTCTTGAGCTTGATCGGGTTGGACCATTTCAGCGTGTTCAGGTCGAAAATCTGAACCTGGTCGGATGTGACTCCGGATTGCGTGATCCCGCCGGTGATCACCGCCGTATGATCGATACGCGTACCGCCGGCGAGGAACACCGGTATCGGCATGATCTGCTCGAGTAACTGCCAGGCGAGGCGTGTGTCCTTTTCAGCCGCGTGCAGCGGCCGGCCGGCTGCCAGTACAATCACCGCCAACAGCAGGATTGCGCCGCCGCGATGGCGTGACTCACCCGACGTGTTCCGGTAGCGGTCAAACCGGTCCAAGTGATCAGTTTCCTGGCGACTTGCGCCTTTGAGGTCGCGGCGCAGTATACTGCTATTCGGCCAAACTCACTCGTTCGAGGAGGCGCCATGGACGCCAGCATCATTCGAAACACGGTTTGCAATGCCCTGGCAAAGCAACCGGTCACCGACATGCATACGCATACCTACGCGCCCCGGTTCGGCGCTTCTCCGGATCCGCAGGGGTTGCTGCTATGGGGTATTGACGAATTGGTGACGTACCATTACCTGATCGCCGAAGTGTTTCGCGTCGTGCCCGCGACGCAGTTGCCGTACGAAAAGTTCTGGCAGATGACCAAGCCGCAGCGGGCAGATCATATCTGGGACCACCTGTTCGTAGAGCGCACACCGATCAGTGAGGCCTGTCGCGGCGTGTTGACGGTTCTGAAACTGCTCGACCTGGACCCCAATGAAAAGACACTGGTCGGCTACCGCAAATGGTTTTCTGCGCAGGATCCGGACAAATACGTCGACAAGGTGATGCGACTGGCCGGCGTCGATTCGATCACGATGACCAACCCGGTGTTCGACGACTACGAACGCGGCCTGTGGCAGTCGGACCCGACGGTCGGCGACGATCCACGGTTCGAGGCGGTGCTGAGGATCGATCCGCTGCTGCGCGATTGGCCGGGCGCCTGTCATTGTTTGACCAAGTGGGGCTACAACGCGAACGCGGATTTCTCCGGCTCGACGGTCGATCAGGTGCGCCGGTTCCTCGGTGACTGGATTGACCGGATG
>CAUYYV010000125.1:0-9046 GCA_963577075.1 Phycisphaerae bacterium | reverse complement strand
GGTCGGGCTGATCTCGATCCCCAGCACGATGCCCGGTCGATCACCCCAAGCTTCGGGCGGCTTGAACGCCATGGCAGCTTCCGTCAGATCCACGCCGGCCGATGCCCCTTGCCGGCGCTTGGCCTTCCAATACAGCGTGCTTTGGAAGTCGATCACCTCGTTGTAGCGGCTGCCCCGGATGCCGTGAACCTGCACGGGCTTGACGTAATCCGGCTCGATCTTGAGCAACCCCCAGGACTTGACGACCGCCGCGGCCGCGTCGACCTCGTCGAGCTTGTGCAGATCGTCGAGCAGTTCCTGGTAATAGGGGAATCCGCCGAGGCCGGAATCGATCGTCACGTCCGCCTCGAGCTTGTGGATGGCATTGGTCATGGTTTCGAGAAACCCGCCCATGACGCTTATCACGATGATGACCATCCACGTACACAGCATCACCGCCAGCGCAGCAAACATCGGCGCGATGCGCCGGCGAAGGTACCGAATGATCAGCAGCAGCTTGTACATGCACGCAGAGAATCAACCGCCAAGACACCAATAAGCAATAGCAATATTTCGTTAATGATTATAAGTAACCTGCCCGACTCCGTCTTTAATGCAGGCCCGTAACCTGAAATAATGAGCATCCGAGCACCAGGCCCGTCGCTTTAACTGACTCCATTTCACTGTTATCTATAACAGTTTGACCGCCGCCATGCTACAATGCCGCTCGGCCCGCGAAGGACTGAACTTGTATTTTCGCAGTTTAGCCATGGCCAATGGCCTTGGAAAACAAGGGCCCAAATGTTGGCTATGGCACGGTTATGTGCTATATTGCTTAAAGATAAGAGGAGGTGTCAGGAAAGCAAGCCCTAAGATTCTATGTAAGTCAGATAGTGAAAGTGAGGCTGGCTCGCCGCCTGTATGCATTGTTGCTTCAGTATTTTCGGCACGTCTACTATAATTCAGTTCGTCAAATATTGCATGTCCTTTTTTATGACAAGGAGACGAGAAATGAAGCAGTTAGCAATAATCAGTTTGGCAGTGTTGTTTATCGCCAGTCCGGCCCTGGCCGACCGGTTCCTCTGGCTCCCAGAGAACGGCCAGATCGGCGTGTGGGAAGTGCAGGCCTCGGGTAGCAACCAGGTCGCCGTCATCAATGCGCCTGCCCTCGACGGCGTGCTCGACGCTAACGGCTACCGAGCCACGGGCGGAGGCCAGCATCCCATAACCGGCCAGATCTATGTGACCGCCAAGTACTACGATGCGGCCTGGAGCGCGACCTCCAAGCTGCTCAGGTACGAACAGAGCAATGCCGGCGACGGTGATTTCGATTTCCTGGGCATGGATGACCTGAATTATACCCCTTACGGGGGGAGCTTTGGCAAGGACAACTCGTTCTACTACACCTCCTACAGTAACGGCCTTCATAAATTTGACACCGTCACCAAGGCCCAATCCCAGGTGAACGCTACGAGCATCGGCAATGCCATGGACGTGGCCATCGAAGGCGGGTACGCCTTTGTGACCCTGGCCGCCAATCCCGCCAAGGCCATCAAGGTCGTGAAGATTTCGACCGGTGACCGGGTTGGTGACATCTACGACGAGGGCGCCAGCCAGGGAGGCTCGGGCATAGACTTCGGCCCCGACGGCCTGCTCTACACCGCCAAGTACTCCAGCGGGAGTAATGACCAGCTCTTGTCCTGGGACATTAAGACGGACGGTGTGATTGACGAATCAAAGTTCACTTCGGTGGTCCCAACGGTTGAGCACCAATATCAGTGGTGGCAAAAAATCACCTACGTCCGCTACAACGACGAGGATGAGATGATGTCCATGAGCTGGAACGATAGTACCATTCGGCCGGTCCGTTACAACTCGTCGCAGAACTGGGACCTTCACGGCAACATGGCGTGGGCAAACGTTTCCCATCCGGCCCAGCACTTTTTTGCCGACCCGAACCTGACCCCCGAGCCGGCCACTTTGCTGGTCCTGGGTCTTGGTCTGGGCGCCGGTCTGATTCGCCGGCGCTAAGTCGGGAGCCCGAGGCGGGAACCTCTTTCCTTGTCATTCCCGCGCAGGCGGGAATCCAGCCAAGGCGCTGTTCCCGAAGGCTCCAAGGACCTGTGCCTGAGTCTGGCAGCAGTTGTCGGTAAGTCTTGTTGATAACGCCAAGTATTGCAGGAGATTGCTCCTGCAATACATGGCGGAGGCAATGGCCGCTCTTTTCTCCTCGGGGTAGTAATGTTCTACTACTACGAATCCGCGTTCTTCGAAAGTCCTCAAATGGTCATTCGATAGCTTCATGTACTTGCCATCGGTGGAAATCAGCGGTGTGGATCGGGATCAGGTGGTTGGCCGTCTTCAATTCGGCGATGAGCATACGATGCGCCAGTTCATCGATCCGCGGCCCCGACCCGCTTTTCACTGCCGATTGATTGTCGTGACGATCTGACCACATAGAAATTATTTATCTTTCCTGGCATTTTCTTCCTGGTGACCCCGGTCCCCCGGTGGCTTCAACAGCGGGAACAGAATCACGTCGCGGATGCTGTGTCGGCCAGTCAGGAGCATGACGATCCGATCGATACCCAGGCCGAGCCCACCGGCCGGCGGCATGCCGACGCGCAGGGCGTTGAGGAAATCCTCATCAAAGCTGCGGTACGTCTGCTCCTGTTCATCGGCGCCGGCCAATTGCTGGCGAAACTTTTGCTCCTGCACGTCGGGGTCGTTCAACTCGGAGTACGCGGTGCCACACTCCATCGCGCCGATGAACAGGTCCCACCGCTCGCACAGGTCCGGGTCGTCGCGTCGCGGCCGGGTCAGCGGCGAGATCGCCGCGGGGTAGTCGGTGACGAACGTCGGTTGCACCAACCCCGACTCGGCGACGGCCTCGAACAACGCATTGACGACCAGCCAGTCATCCACGCCCGCTTCCTTGAGCCCCGATTCACGCGCTTTAGCACGTACGCGGTCCGTTTCGGTCATGGCGAAGCCGCATGCCGACTCGAACAGTTCCGCGTAGCGCACCCGCCTAAACGGCTGGTTGTAGTCGATGGTGTGCTCATGGCATGTCAGCACGCCCGTGGGCTCGACCGTCTTGGCCAGATGGCGTATCAGCGACTCGGTCAGATCCAACATGCTCTGGTAGTCGCCGAACGCCTCGTAGGCCTCCATCAGCGTGAACTCGGGATTGTGCTGGCGGTCCACACCCTCGTTGCGGTAGTTGCGGTTAATTTCGTAGACTCGAGACAGGCCGCCGACGAGTAATCGCTTGAGGTACAGTTCGGGCGCAATGCGCAGGAACAGGTCGATATCCAGCGCATTGTGGTGCGTGACAAACGGCCGCGCCGCGGCACCGCCGGCCGCGGGCTGAAGCATGGGGGTTTCGACCTCGAGAAACTGCCGTTGATCCATGAACCGGCGGATCTCGCTGACGATCTGCGAGCGCAGGCGAAACGTCTGGACCACCTGTGGATCGGCGAACATGTCCACGTACCGCTGTCGGTAACGCAATTCCGGATCCCGCAACCCCTTCCACTTCTCCGGCGGCGGGACCAGCGCCTTCGAGGCGACCTCGTAAGCAGCCAGCCCGCCCGTTTCCGGGAGCGACGGCGGCAGCGGTTCGGCCCACAGGGTGATCTCACCGGTTTTGGTCGTGCCCACCCTGCCACGCACGACGACGATATCGCCGCGATCGGTCAGCTTGGCCAACTTGAAGATCGACGACTCGATCGCCTTCTTCGAAAGCGCGATCTGCAGATCACCGCTGGCGTCGCGCAGGGTCATGAACACGAGACTGCCGATATCACGGTGCAGCACCACCCTCCCCGCGACGGCGGCGGTCGGCCGATCGTCACCCTGCTTGACCTCGTCGAACAGGCCGCGTGCCGACGCCAGGTCAATCAGACCATCGGCACGTCGCCCGTACGGTTCGATGCCGAACTCGCTTCGCATCCGCTCGAGCTTGGCACGGCGATCGGCTACCTGATCGCCGCCGGTTGGTGGGGGCGGCTTGGCCATGGAATGGTCATCGTAGCCACGCAGGCGCGACAGACAAGCGAGCTGCACATATTGACCTGTACGCCGAGCCATCTCTTGGCGCAGGCTCTTCTCGTTCGTCCCCGGGCCCTGCAACTGCCATTTGACGGGTAGACGACGAAAGTGCCGGTTATGGTGCGTCGTTTTCCGCGGCTTCCCCGGTCGGCGCTTCGTCGACGGGTTCGGGCGTGGCCGCCCCCTCCGGTTCGCTGCGATCGACCAACTGTGCCAGCCCACGCCGCTTGTCACGCAGTCGGCGTTTCTTGCCCACCCGCTGGCGCAGGTAATACAGCTTGGCCCGGCGGGTGTGGCCGCGGTGCTTGACCTCGATCCTGACGATCCGGGGCGAGTGCAGCGGAAAGACCCGCTCGACGCCCTCGTTGGCGACGATCCGGCGGACCGTGATCGTCTCGGTCAGCCCCGAACCCTGACGCTTGAGAACCACCCCGTTGAAAATCTGGATCCGCTCCTTGGCTCCCTCGATGATCCGCACGTATACGTCAACCGTGTCGCCCACGGAAAGCTGGGGCAAATCGGCCCGAAGTTGCGAACTCTCGATCTCGCGGATGACAGCTTGGCTCATGTCATAAGTCCCTGCCCCCCCCGGACCAAACCACCCTCACGACCAAACGCCGAGCCTTGCAGCCTAGCAGATGACTGCCACTGGAGCAAATACCCTGCGACATCCCCGATTACGCCGTCGAGAAGCTCGCGGTTGTTCGAGCGACTTGGTAGATATGCTCCGTCAGATCGATCACGTCCTTGCGGCTGACCTTTTCGCCGAGCTTCTTGATCAGTTCGCCCACGGTATACGCGGGGGCTACTTCCACGTTGTTGGTGACGGGAAAACCGGGGCTGTCGCGCCCTTGGTCATATGATTGCGATCGAGACGGATCATTATTGCTGATCGTCGCGTTTAACGGCAGGGTTTGCCCCGCGTGGATCGGCGTCGCCACCCGGCGGCGGGTCGGCCAGCAGGTCGGGCCTGCGGCGGGCGGTTCGAATGCGTGCCTGTTCGCGGCGCCAGGCCTCGATCCGGGCATGATTGCCCGACAACAGCACATCGGGGACCGCCATGCCCTGCCAGTCGGCCGGGCGAGTGTAGTGCGGGTAATCGAGCAACCCATCACTTCCAGGCGAGAAGCTCTCGTGGTCGATCGACTGCTCGGCGCCGAGCACGCCCGGCACGAGCCGCACGACCGCGTCGACCAGCACCATGGCCGCCAACTCACCGCCGCTGAGTACGTAATCGCCGAGGCTGATCTGCGTGATCGGCTCGAGCCTGTCAATCACACGCTCATCGATCCCTTCGTAGTGCCCCGCCAGGATCAGCAGGCGTGATCGGCCGGCAAGCTGCTCGACTAGGTGATGATCGAGCTTGCGGCCCTGCGGGGTCATGTAGATACGCGTGGGGGGTGTCGGGCCGGCAGCCTCGGCCGCCGCGACGGCGTCCCAGACCGGTTGGCATTGCATCACCATGCCCGGTCCGCCACCGTAGGGAGGCTGATCAACCTTGCCGTGCTTGTCGGCGGTGTAATCGCGAATGTTCGTCAGGTGATAGCTGACCGGCGCTGGTCGAACCTCGTCGTCCCGGGCGGCGCGTTTGAGGATGCTCGAACCCAGCACGCTGTCAAACATCTCGGGAAACAGCGTCAAAACGTCGATGCGCAGCATGGCAGCTAATATGTGAAATGCGACACGTCGTTATTCGACGCCCGCCTTGCGAATCAGGCTTCGGACGGTGCTGCTGGGCTGAGCCCCGACGCCGAGCCAGTACTTGACCCGCTCGCCATCCACCCTCAGGGCCTTTTCGTCGTCAGGCTCGAGCGGATCGTAGAAGCCCACCTCTTCGATGGTTTTGCTGTCACGGGCGGACCGCTGGTCCATCACGCAGATGCGGTAGCACGGCCGGTGCCGTCGGCCGAAACGCTTGAGTCGCAGCTTTACCATCAAATCACCTTCAAAAAACACTTGATCAATCGCGTCACCAAGCCTCTCACCGTATCACAACCGATCACCGACATCAAGCTTCGGCATCGCTGAAGAAACAAGCCGCCTGGTGAGTCGGATCAACCTCGCAGGGCCCCAGAGCGGGGGTCTGCTCGACACAACGGCGCATGACGCGGGTCGATTCGCCCTGGATGGTCAGTTCGACGGTCTGGTCCGACTCGGCGTCGGCGGCGAGCTGACGGGTCAGGTGGCATCGGGGATGGAAGGCGCAGCCGGCAGGCGGGTTGACCGGGCTGGGCACCTCGCCAGGCAGCATGATCCGTTGTCGCGTGCCCTGGGGCTGCGGCAGCGGCACGGAGCTGAACAACGCCCGGGTATATGGATGCTGCGGGTTCTCGTACAACTGGTCGCGGTCGGCCAACTCGACGATGCGGCCGAGATACATCACCGCCACCCGATCGCAAAAGTGTTCGATCACCGCAAGGTTGTGCGCGATGAACAGGTACGACAGCCCCAGATCGTCCTGAAGATCGGAAAGCAGATTGAGAATCTGTGACTGGATCGACACATCCAGGGCGCTGACCGGCTCGTCACAGACGATGAACCTCGGCTCGAGCGACAGCGCCCTGGCGATGCCGATTCGCTGGCGCTGGCCGCCGGAGAACTCGTGCGGATACCGCCGCGCATAGTCCGGTGACAACCCCACACGCTGCAAAAGAGCAGCAACCCGATCGTCCAACTCCGCACCACGGGCCAGCCCGTGTACGATGATCGGCTCGCCGATGATCCGCCTGATGGTCATGCGGGGGTTTAGCGATCCAACGGGATCCTGAAAGATGATCTGCATCTGCCGACGCAGCGCCTTCATCCGATTGGGACTGGCGGCGAAGACGTCCTCCCCGTCGAACATGACACCGCCGCTTGTCGCCGGGATCAGGCGCAGGATCGTGCGGCCGAGGGTGGACTTGCCGCAGCCGGATTCACCGACCAGCCCCAGCGTCTGGCCCTTGGCCACCTTGAGGTTGACGCCGTCGACTGCCTTGAGATGCGCCACCGTCCGGCGCAGCAGACCACGGACAACGGGGAAGTACGTCTTGAGATCACAGACGTCGAGCAGGGGCCTGTCCGTCGGCTTGGCCGCAGCCGTCTCGAAGGATGCGGGGGTCGGCGGCACATCGGGCGGTGCAGAGGTCATGGCGACAGTATGACATGCTCAAATGAGTCGTTCAACGCAGTCCACTGCCGGGTAAACTCAAAACAGACCCACGATACGACCCTTTTCATCGACGTCGATCGTCTCCGCCGCCGGCACAGGCGGCAGTCCGGGCATCGTCATGATGTCGCCCGTGAGCACGACGACGAACCCTGCACCCGCGCAGAGTTTAATGTCGCGAAGCGGCACGTCGAAGTTGACCGGCCGCCCGATCAAAGCAGGGTCCGTAGACAGCGAGTATTGTGTCTTGGCGATGCATATCGGTAGATGCCCGAAACCCGAGTCCTGCAAGACACGAAACTTATCGCGAAGTTTTTTGTCGGCGAGGATGTCATCGGCACCGTAAATGTCGCGCGCGATCGTTCGCACCTTCTGCCACAACGTCAGATCATCGGGGTACAGCAGCTTGAAGTCGCCGCTGCGCTGCTCGGCGGTGGCGACGATCGCCTCGGCCAATTCCTCGGCGCCGACGCCACCACGGGCCCAATGGTCGCATGGAATGATCTGCACGCCCAGGTAATCACATTTCTCCCGGATCACGGAGATTTCGTCCGCCGTGTCCGACGTGAAGCGATTGACCGCGACGACGACGGGCAGCCGATACCGGTGGATGTTCTGGATGTGCTTCTCGAGGTTGGCCAGCCCCTTCTCAACAGCCTGCGGGTTCGGCTCACCCAGCGAAGCCAGCGGCACACCGCCATGCAGTTTCAGAGCGCGCACGGTGGCGACGAGGACGACGGCGTCGGGACTGATGCCCGCCTTGCGGCACTTGATGTCGAAAAACTTCTCCGCACCCAAGTCCGCGCCGAAACCGGCCTCGGTGACCGTGTATTCGCCGAGGCGCATGGCCAGCTTCGTCGCAATCACGCTGTTGCACCCGTGCGCGATGTTGGCAAACGGGCCGCCGTGGATGATCGCGGGATTGTTCTCCAGCGTCTGCACGAGGTTGGGCTGCAACGCGTCGCGCAACAGGGCCGTCATGGCGCCATGGGCTTTGACCTGCGCCGCCGTGACGCTCTGGCGGTCGTAGGTCGAGCCGATGATGATCTTTCCCAGCCGGTCCTTGAGTTCCTGGACCGACTCGACCAAGCAGAAGATGGCCATCACCTCCGAGGCAACCGTAATGTCGAAGCCCGATTCGCGTGGCACGGAATTGACCGGCCCGCCCAACCCGATCGTCACGTTGCGCATGGCGCGATCGTTCATGTCCAATGCGCGCTTCCAAGTGATGCGCCGCGGGTCGAGACCGAGCTTGTTGCCCTGGTGCAGGTGGTTGTCGATCATGGCGGCAAGCAGGTTGTTGGCCAGCCCGATCGCGTGCATGTCGCCGGTGAAGTGGAGGTTGATGTCCTCCATGGGCACGACCTGTGAGTATCCCCCGCCGGCAGCGCCACCCTTCATACCGAAGCAGGGCCCCAGTGACGGCTCGCGTAGGCAAACGGTCGTTTTCCTGCCGATCCGGTTGAGTGCATCGCCCAGCCCGATCGTCGTGGTCGTCTTGCCCTCACCGGCCGGCGTCGGGCTGATCGCCGAGACAAGCACCAACTTGCCCGCCGGAGCGTCACGCAGACGATCAAGCACGCCCAGGGCAATCTTGGCCTTATGCCGTCCGTAACGCTCGATGTCCTGCTCGGGGATCTCCAATCCTGCCGCGATCGTTTCAATCGGCAGCATCTTGGCCTGGCGAGCAATCTCGATATCCGTCGGTGGCATGATGGGTTGACTCCCTTGTTCTCACCTAAGTCCCTGGTCACGGTCCACGTCGATAACGGCCTTGATAAGCCCGGGCTGGTCGGACAGTTGTGCAAACTGGTCGGGCACCTGGGCCAGAGCCATCCGGTGCGTCAACCACGGCCCGATGTCTAT